>JAATGQ010000173.1 GCA_015654595.1 Chitinophagales bacterium
CAGCAGCCGCCGCAGCCACATCCCCGTTCCGGGTTTCGCTTTTTCGTGATGACCCAGCAAGTAACCCAGCGGCTCCAGCGGCGCGATATTATCACAGATGATCTTTACGATCCCGAGAAAGGGGATGGCCAGTATCATACCGGGGATGCCCCAGATCAGGTCGCCTGCGATTAAAATGATTATCGTAAAGATGGGATGTATATTGACCTGGTCGCGCATGACCAGCGGCGTGACGATATAGAACTGAATAAACTGGATCAGCGCATACGTGATCAACACACCCGCCACCATACCCAACCCGCCGCCTTGTGAAAGGGCCATGAGGGAGGTAAGCGTACTGCCCGTTATGTTGCCTACAAAAGGCACGATCTCAAGCAGCCCGCAAAGGATCGCGAAGAAAAGCGCATAGTGTACACCCACAATCGAGAAGCCGATGGTATACATCACCCAGAGGAATACGATCACCATCGCCAGACCCCCGAGGTAATTTTTGACGACGTGGGCGCTTCGGGTGATCACTATCCGCGCCTGATCCCGACCGCCGTCCCATACCATACGCAGGATAAAGAGCTTTATCTGCCCCCGGATACAAAGCAGCATGATCAGATAGATGGTGATCAGAATAAGATCGATCACGATGGACAGGGCAAAAGAAACGACCGACGTGGCCATCCTGCCCAACCCCTCGCCGTCGGCCTCCAGCGGCACAGGAAGACTACTCTTCCCGCCTGGCGCATTCATTCCAAACGTGTCGTGCAGGTATTGCCTCGCCATGTGGTTGTATTCAGAAATGCTTTGCCTGATCCCCGACAGGTCGGTTACGATCTGCCGGAAATAAAACACGACAAAGGTGACGACTGCGCCGAGCAAAAGCACGAAGATCAGCCCGCAGCAAACAGCCGCAACGGTAGGATTGGCGCCGGCTCTTTCGAGTCGTCTGCACAGCGGCATAAAGACGATGGATATGACACCGGCAATGGCCAGCGGCATCAGCACGGGCTTTCCAAAATAAATAAGCACAAGTGTCAGTACGACAGCGAGATAAATATTAATGATCTTGGCCGGAAGTTTACTGATCATGGGTTGTGCTATTCAAAAAGCAGACCACCGCTCCGCGGAGCCCTTCGGATCTAGCCCTTCGGATCTGTCAGGCGCCTCGGCCCGACGTGCTGCCTGCCCGGTGTGCATGCTGCCGAAGCACAGCCCGCCGGATCGCTCATCTTCGGATGCGCCGGTCCTCCGGCACTACGGGCCCATAATTTGATTTGCAAGGCTTAACGTAATGGGTATATTTGTTGAAGGATCACAAATCTTAATAAATGAAGCTAACCCATTGGTTTCTGCCTTGTCTCTTATCTTGCTTGCTGGCAGGCTGCGGTGTAGACGAGACCGACTCGACTCCTTACATCCCATCCGGCCCGGAATTTAAGCCCTTAACGATCACCAACGGCTCAGACACCACTGGCCGCCCCCGTTCCTTCCGCATCGAGATCCAGCGAACGATCGATTCGGATTCCACCAGGATGTATAAGGTTATCTCTTCCTATGACGGCAATCCCGTTGGGATCACGCTGGTCATCCCCAGAAAGGATATAGACCGCAGGACCGGAACCCGCGGATACCTGAAAAGCCAGGGTACGCCCAGCGACGTACTGCTACAGGTTTGGGCAAAGCTGTATGGACAAAGGATCGATTCGGTCGAGAAGTTCGCCGACTCCGTGCCCTTTGTTTGCGTGGGGCTAAGCGATCTCTCAAAGGATTACTGGACTTCCTCAAAATATAAACTGCTGTTTCCACAAAGCGACAGCGTCGAATTATTGATGAATATCAACCCAGCCGATCAGTGGATCGAGTTCGCCGAGAAAGATACGGCCTTTCGCCAGGAGCTGATCAATGCGTTTACGCAGCATTATTAAAAATTGTTTGCTATGACTTATCGACCTTTTTCCCGGACGGTTATCGCCGCGTTGTTTGTATTGTTCACTGTGCAAGGCCGGGCCGGTACTCCGCCTTCCGGCAGCGCCCAACGTTCCGGTGAGCCGGCGACTCCCGGCATCCATATCATTCCCGCTCCTGTCTCTGTAAAGGCGGGCGGCGGCACGTTTCAGATCACTGGTTCCCTTGCCATCCAAAAAGAAGGAGAAGGGCTCGATTCTGTCGCGAGCTGGTTTACCCGTCAGATGGGTTGGGTGGGTCGGCAGGTGTGACGCCAGGCGGGGCGGCTGCTGCAAAAGGAAAAGGTCAACTCACGCTAAGCCTTCACATGAAGGACCGCAATATACTCGGCCGCGAAGGCTATTTGCTTTCGGTGACGACGGCCGGTATTAAAATTACCGCGAATGATCCGGCCGGGGTCTTTCATGGGTTACAGACTTTGCTGCAGCTGATGCCAGTGAACGGAGTAGGGACGGCCAGCGGAAGCGGCGGATCAGGTAGCATGACCAGCGGCGGGGGGGCAGCAGCGGCAAACGGCGGATCTGGCGGCCCAGGTGCAGTCCCCTGCGTCGAGATCCTCGACTATCCCCGCTTTGGCTGGCGTGGGCTCGAACTCGACGTGAGCCGCCATTTCTTTACAAAGGATGAAGTCCTCCGCTATATCGACGAGATGTCCCGCTATAAGTTCAATATCCTCCATCTTCATCTTAGCGACGACCAGGGCTGGCGGC
>JAATGQ010000045.1 GCA_015654595.1 Chitinophagales bacterium
GCCCGACGGAGCCGAACCGCCGGTATGGTTCCATGAGATCTTCCGGTCCGATGGCAGTCCTTATGATCCAAAGGAGACAGAGCTGATCAAGTCGCTGACAGGAACAAAATAATCCGCCCGCCGCGAGCATATTTCTCTTAACAATAAGTTCATATTCCACTTTTCTAAAAAGATCAAATACTTTAATTAGATTTGGCTCACTACCATGTGTACCCTATGCAACGTATTATAATAACCTTATAACCCTTGTACAGCATGATCCCAATTTCTACTTACTACATCCCGCATACCGGTTTTTTACTATTTCCTGCTCTCACTTAGTATTCCATTAATTAAAAGGGTGTTATGACCAAACTAATCGCTTTTGGCGGAATGATATTCCTATGTCTTTCCCTCACTGCCGCCAATGCCCAATCGATAGATTCGGTAACCAGCAAAGTGCTAAAATTCCCATCCCGGTTCTTTAGCAAACTGAGGACAAATACGGCTGACATCAATCAGCAATTGACAAAACAGACGCAACGATACCTCGAAAAAGCAGCCCGGCAGGAACAAAAGATGCAACAGCGGCTGGCCAGCAAAGATTCGGCTGCCGCTAAAACACTTTTTGGCAATTCGCAACAACGATATGCGGCCCTTATCCAGCAGTTAAAGACCGACACCGGCAGTCGCGCCAGGATGTCTACCTTTTCCGGCAGTTACCAGCCTTACGTCGATTCGTTGCAGGGGATGTTTTCCTTCCTGCAAAAAAATCCCTCGCTGATCAGCAGTACAGGTTCATTGTCCGTACAACAACAGGCCCAGCTGCAGGGGGCTACCAGCCAGCTTCAGGCCATGCAGGCGAAGATGCAGGATGCGACAGCCGCACAGGCTTTTATCCAGCAACGCAAACAACAGATAAGTCAGTATGTGAGTCTGCACACCGATGTACAAACGCTTCTCGCCAAACCCCTTTCGGGACTCAACCAGCAGGGATATTATTACGCACAGCAGCTGAGACAATACCGGGACACCTGGGAACACCCCGACCAGCTTGAACAAAAGTCACTTGCCCTGCTGAACAAGCTGCCGGCCTTCCAATCCTTTATGAAGAACAACTCTCAATTCGGCAGTCTTTTTAACATCCCGTCCAACTATGGTTCGGCGGGGGATCTCGGCGGTCTGCAAACCCGGGACCAGGTAAGCCAGCTTATACAGGGTCAGCTGTCTGCGGCAGGAGCGGGAGGTACAGCCGCCCTGCAATCCAGCCTTCAATCGGCCCATTCACAGCTGGATGGATACAAGGATAAGCTGGGTAAACTCGGTGCCGGCAACGGAGACATGGACCTGCCCAACTTCAAACCCAACGATCAGAAGACAAAGACCTTTTTGAAACGTCTCCAGTATGGCTTCAATCTTCAGACCACCCATAACAATTATTATTTCCCAATGGTGACGGATCTGGGGCTGTCAATAGCCTATAAACTGGGGCATTCCAATGACCTGGGAATAGGCGCCAGCTACAAACTCGGCTGGGGCAATGGCATCCAGCATATCGCATTGTCAAGCCAGGGCGTTGGCCTGAGATCTTTTGCCGATATAAAAATAAAGAACAGCTTCTTCGCTACCGGCGGTTTCGAATACAATTACACAACCCCTTTCCAGTCTTTCAGCCAGCTGCCCTATCTGCAAAGCTGGACAAAAAGTGGACTGATCGGGCTTTCGAAAACCGTGTCGATGAAAAGCCGTTTCCTCCGGCAGACAAAGGTCAGCCTTTTATGGGATTTCCTCAGTTACCAGCAGATCCCAAAGACACAACCAATACTTTTCAGAGTAGGATATAATTTTTAAAAAACGCTTACATGTTCCCGAACAGATACGTCAGAGCAACCGGGCTGCTTTTATTGACACTGGCAGCAAGTCCCCTCTTTGCGCAGGTATCTCCTCCCAGTCCTTACAACGCGGGGATCTGGCTGAATACCATACAGGAGTGGGATGCCAAAGCTCCTATCCAGGATTCGACAGACCTGGTACACCGGCCGGTAAGAGATGTCAGCCGTACTACAAAATATGTCGATGGACTGGGCCGGCCGGTCCAGGCGGTAAACTGGCAGCTAAGCCCGTCGGCAAAAGACCTCGTCATTTCCCATGTATACGATTCCATCGGCCGGGAAGCCCGTAAATACCTGCCCTTTGTATCCAATAGCGCCCAGGCAGGTGATGTACCTGACGACGGAAATTTCAAGAACGATCCCTTCCAGCAGCAGGCCGCCTTTTCCCAGACCCGGTACCCCGGAGAGACCTGGTATTATGGTCAGACAAATTATGAGCCTTCTCCCCTGAACCGGGTGGCTACGTCCTATGACCCTGGCAACAGCTGGATCGGAGCCGGAAGAGGAGAAGCAAATCAATATATCACCAACCTTCTGACAGACAGCGTACACATCTGGAGTATCGGCGCGACAGGTACGCTTCCCGCAGATGCCGGCATCTATCCCGTCGGCAGGTTGTTCAAGAATGTTTATACCGATGTACAAAATCACCAGGTGGCAGATTATACCGACCTGGATGGCAGGCTGATCATGAAAAAGATCCAGCTTTCCGATAACCCAGGAACAGCAAATGCCGGCTGGCTGGTTACGTATTATATCTATGATGATCTCGACAATCTCCGTTTTGTCCTTTCCCCGCGGGCGGTGGAGCTGATCAATACCGGCAGCACCTGGACCATCACACAGAGTATAGCCGATGAGTTGTGTTTCCGGTATGAGTATGATGAGCGTAAAAGGACCATCATCAAAAAAGTTCCGGGCATTGGCGAACGCTGGATGGTGTATGATGCAAGGGACCGGGTCGTCTTTTCACAGGATTTTGTACAGCGGAGTCAAAATCAATGGATCAGCACACAATACGATGGCTTGAGCAGGGTCGTTCTCACCGGTTTGATGATCTATAATTCCAGTCTGGCCAATTTGCAGCAGATCGTTACCAATCAAACACTGGACACCGTCACCCGGATGCCTACTATTCCCGGCAGCTCTCCTACACTGCCTCCCAGCCTGACTCTGACCGCATCCGATGAGACCGGGGATTACCAGGCTGCACAGATGATCGAAATGGACTCCCCTTTTTCGACACTGACCAATGGGAGCTTTACCGCCGAGATCATCAATACTACAGGCCCTACCATCCCTACACCCAACAACAGCCCGGTGCCTTCCGGTCTTACCGTACAGCTGATGACCCAGACCTTTTATGATGACTATAGCTGGATGGCGGCGATCAATACAGGCCTCGGTTCGACGATGGATCAAAGCCACACGACCGACGGGAAATATTTTATCACGTCCTATAATAGTGCTCCATATAATGCTGTGCCGATAACGCCCTACCCCACGGCCCTGGGTCTGATGACCGGCACGATGGTGCAGGCTTTGGACAACAGCCGGACAATGTATTCGGTGAGCTTTTATGACGACCACGAACGGGTGATACAGGCCCGGCGCATCAACTATACGGGAGGGATCGACACGATAACGGTACAGTATAACTTCAGCGGAGCCCAGCTGCGATCGCTGCTGAGTCATCATAAGAGCGGCAACACAGACCAGGGACATACTGTACTGACCAAAAACAATTACGACGCCAACCTTCGCCCCACCAGCACCTGGAAGAATATAGATGGCGCTGCCGCCGATCAGCTGATCGACAGCATGACCTATGACGAGCTGGGGGAACTGGCCGTCAAGTACCTCGGTAATAACCTGGACAGCCAGGTATTTGAATACAATATCCGCGGGTGGGTGACGGGTATCAATAAGAATTATGTTGGCGGTACGGCCAGTCATTACTTTGGCATGGAGATGTCCTATGATAAGACGGCCAGCGCAAGCGGGGCCCATTATACTTCGGCCCTTTACAATGGCAATATTTCAGGAGCCACCTGGAAGAGCGCCGGTGATGGGGTCGACCGTAAATATGATTTCACCTACGATAATATCAACCGGCTGACGAATGCCGTATACCTGGATAACCACAGCGGCAGCTGGGATCATTCGGCGATGGATTACTCCATGAGCAATCTGCGCTATGACGCCAACGGGAATATCCAGTCGCTCAGTCAGAAAGGTTTTAAAGTTGGCCATCCCACGGCCACCATCGATTCGTTGAATTATAGCTACCAGGCCAATACCAACCGGCTCCTGCAGGTACGGGATGCCGTCAACGACTCGCTCTCCCAATTAGGGGACTTCCATTACAAAGGCAGTAAGCAGCCGGTGGATTATGCCTATGACGGCAATGGCAAGCTGGTCGCCGACAATAACAAGCGCATCGATCTTATCACCTACAATTACCTCAACCTGCCGGAGAAGGTGCATATGAACGGAAAGGGAAATGTCCTTTATACTTATGACGCGGCAGGCACCCGGGTAAAAAAGACCGTCATCGACAGTACGACAGGGCTTGCAACGATTACGCTTTACCAGGGAGGTTTCGAGTATCAGCGAAGGGTGCCGATATCCGCGCTGACGACCGGGGCGGACACGCTACAGTTCATCAATCATGAAGAAGGTCGTACCCGCTGGGCCTTTCAGAAATTCCAGAATGTAGATTCCGCTTATAACCTGTTATATGACTTCTTTGAGAAAGATCACCAGGGCAATACCCGGGTTATCCTGACGCAGCAAAAAGATACCGCTTTATATGCCGCCACGATGGAGACAACCAGCCGGGCAAAGGAGATGGCGCTGTTTGCCAATATCGATTCGACTGCTTATCCTGTCGACTCTATTCCGGGTACTTATCCTGCGGATAATACGACAAATCCTAACGACTATGTAGCCCGTGTCAATGGCAGTGGGCATAAAATGGGACCGGCGCTGCTCCTGAAGGTGATGACCGGTGATTCGGTGACGATAGGCGTCCGGTCATTTTATCATTCCAATGGCAGTCCCGGTGACATTAACAGTTCTTTTAACGATGTTCTTAATTCATTGGCACAGGGGCTGGTCACGCTGACAGGCGTCACGCATGGAACCGTAGCCGATCTCGCCGGCAGCAGTGCCGCACCGCTGTATGGGGCATTGAATAATTTCCTGCCGGTCAATGACGGAGGAACGGCCGGGAAACCCAAGGCCTATCTGAACTGGATACTGGTCGATAACCAGTTCAATTATGTCAGCGGCGGCGGTCAGAGTGGCGCGCAGCAGGTCGGAGATGCGGAAGTCCTCAAGACACTGGGACAAAATATAAAATTGCAACACAGCGGGTATCTTTATATCTGGCTCAGTAATGAGACGGAGAACTGGGATGTATTCTTCGACAACCTGGCTGTTCAGACGTTTGCCGGTCCGATGCTGGAAGAAAACCATTTCTATCCTTTCGGACTGACCATGGCCGGTATATCGGATAAGGCTATAAAAACGAAATATCCTGAGAATAAGTTCAAATACAACAATGGGTCGGAATTGCAGAACAAAGAGTTTGCCGACGGGTCGGGTCTCGAATTGTATTCGACAGACTTCAGAAGTTATGACCCGCAGATAGGAAGGTTCCATCAGACCGACCCCCTGGCAAACGCGAACCTAAACTGGAGCCCTTATGCTTTTGCCCAGAACAATCCGTTCTTTTACAACGATCCGGCTGGCTTGGATACAACCACCACCAAGGCGCCAAAACCCAATCCTGATGATGGAGACATCTGGCAGCCCGAAGGCGGGTCCAGGGCGAATATCTATGAGGCCAGCACGGGTTCATGGGTGGATATACAAAGCCTGGCAAGTGCCACGGTCACACCGGCGAACAATACACCGGCCAGCGACAATGCGGGGAAACAATCTACGGCGGGTGTAACGACAACACCTGGCACACCCGGCACAAACGGTAATGGCAATGGGGATGCCGCCGGTGGTGGTAAAAAGCCCGGCCCGCTCCAGCAACAGGTGGTTCTTCCCAGGAATAAATGGAACACACAAGCTCCCAACTGGACCAACTGTTTCGGAACCTGTGAAGTAATGATCGGAAAGGATGCGCCCAAGTCTGCCATGATCCGGACGGTCGTAGAGATCAACAAACATACGGCCCTGCATACCCTGCCCGCCGCGGGACTCGGGGTCCGGACCATCAATGGCTACCTGGAAGCCGGCAAGCCAATTATAGTCGGGGTCGATCATCAGCTGAATTATGGCGTCAATGAGGGGACGACGGATCACTTTGTCGTCATCGTAGGTGCCGGCTCCGACAACGGGAACACCTACTATCGTTTTTATGATCCGGCAACTACCAGAATAGATGCGGGAGCCAGTCCGTTCAACCGCCTATATTTGCAACGCGATTCCTCACTTAAAGGAACAACAGAATATAAACCCGGCAGGGTCTATACCGTCACCCAGGTGAGGCCAACCCAATAAAACAAAATACTCAATTATGAAAACATTCCTTTTTTCGACCATGGTTAGCAGCGTACTTTTTACCAGCGCTATTTTTACGGGCGTTGTTTTTACCAGCTGCGGGTCGGGTAATACGGCCCCGGCGGCGGGTGCACCGAGCGCCGCTACGAGCGCATCAGACACTACGGCTACATCCGGATCTGGCGCCACGGGTGCACCAGCATCAACCACCACAGGCGAAACCGGCAACATGGCCTGTGATACAACGACAGTAAGGTCTTTTTTTAAATGGTATGCAAAAGATCGCAAAAAGATCGCTGCGATTTACATCGTAGATCTGCCAGCTCCCGGGGATACCAGCGGATATTATAAAGTTAATTATGACCACGTCGAAAAATATCTTTCGGCCTTGCGGGGAACGGGTCTTTTTTCTGCTTCCTTTCTTAGCGGTAAGTACAAATACTTCCAGGATTGTGATAAAAAGATGGCTGCCTCCAAACAAAACGATGGCGCGCCGGAAGGTCTGGACGCTGACCTTCTTTTGTATAACATGGACCCTGAGGGCATCCTGAAAGAAGCGGCTTACCTAAAGCTCAAAGCAGACAATAACGATGCAAAAGGTAATCACGTGGTCAAAGCAGAGACCGCCGATAATTACCTGTTATTTACTATCGTCCGGGATTCCGGCAACTGTCAGATCGATAATATTCAATTTAAAGAGAAAGATCGTTTATAAACATTGATATGAAGACCCTTAGCCGTTTTTTAAAATTAGCTGTCGCTGTTTTGCCCTTATCCATTTGTCTGCCATCCAATGCGCAAACTGACCCGACCAACGCCAATCTGCTTAAGGACTTTACTATTTATTCGCCCGATGCCTATTCCTTTTCGAAGGTGGATAATATCAAAGCCAATCTGTGTACCGGGCAGATCACACCACAGGTCCCCATTTTTCAAAAGAAGATGTCGGTATTGAGCCTGAATGTATATCTTAGTTTTCTTGGCGGCGGAGGACTCAAGGCGGATGATCCGGGCTCTGTTGCCGGAAGGGGATGGCAGATCAACTGGGGAGGCATGATCGTCCGGACGATAAGGGGAGTACCGGACGACTTTCACAACATCAACCCACAGTTCGGTACCGGGCTCGTATTACCAGTGAATAATGGCGTCATGTTCAACAACGGTGTGGCAACCTATGCCGATGGAATGCAGATCGTGAACACGGATGATGCCTCGCTGAACTATTATGATGGCTTTGCCGACTCCCAGCACGATATATACGAATTCAATTTCCCCGGCCGGAGCGGAAAGTTCTATATCGGCAAAGACCATACTATCCTCGTTGCGGATGACAGCAAGCTGCAGATCATCCCGCAGCTGACCACTACTTATGAAGGGGGAGAGATCTCCGGATTTACCATCATCGATGAGTCCGGGATCAAATATATTTTCAATGCGGCAGAGCTCAGCAGCAACGGCCACTTTGCTCCGCTTGCCTCTGGCAGTCCGGCAGAAGGCACCTATTATAGCTTTCCCTATGTATCCGGCTGGTATCTCTCCGAGATCGATGCCCCTTCGGGAGAAGAAAATATAAAATTCACCTATACCGGCAGACAGGTCTTCAACGACCTCACCAGCCTGTTTACGTATACAAGATCGACAAAATCATTTGATCCCTTTGGGTTCCGGACCTCTATCGTCAACGGTTCGTATTCAGACGTGACCACCAATGGTCTGAAGATCAGCTCCATTCTTTTTTCGGACAGTTCAAAGGTTAATTTCAATTATTTCCCAACGGTTGCCGCCATTCAGGGTGAGCTGCAAAGCGTGGAGGTCTTTAACAGCCAGCAGCAGCGGATCAGGAATTATTTGTTCAATTATCTGTTATACGATTATTACTCCACGGGACCTGACCCGGTAAAAACCATTGTAAATTATGACGATTCCGTGGTACAATTCATAAATAATCCCGTCGCCGCTCCGAATCAGGCCCACCTGGAAAGCATCGACCTGCGCGACTCTTCCAATAATCTCCTTCCTTATTATACGTTTGGCTACTATCTTGACGATGTACATAACGAAACGGTCCTCGGCAATCAACATTCCGTTGATTTCTGGGGGTATTTCAATGGCGTCAATAACTCAGCTAATCCGCTGAATGTAAC
>JAATGQ010000047.1 GCA_015654595.1 Chitinophagales bacterium
CCGCCGACGGTGGAGAAACGAAGGATCGTACGTGTCGTCTTGCCGATCTGACTAAACAGTTTGGCCCGTGTATATTTTGTAATGTCGTGTGTTACGGTAAACGTACCGTAGGCTGCACTGCCTTTGGCATGCACGACACGCTCAGGAATGCGTTCCCTGTTGAAATGAGCCATCTTCTCGTGAAGAATGAAATCCTGTAATAACAATGGACCCCGCGGGCCTGCGCTCTGTGTATCCTCGTGATGGTAATATGGGATGCCGGAAGCAGTCGTAAGCTGTTTTTTTTCTTCGCTCATAATGATATTTGAATAGTGAATAATCTGAATTGCCCGATAAAGTTCAACAATTTTTTCAATTGACAACATCGATTAAATTTATCTTTACATAGAGATAATCTATTAACTTTGTAGTGTCGGCCGTCAGGCTCATCCTGTACCGGCTCCATCCACATACCCTGGCTGGATCAAACTCAATTTGCCTGATATGACTTTTGTTCAACTCGAATATATCGTAGCCGTAGATACCTATCGTCATTTTGCGACCGCCGCCGGGCATTGTTTTGTTACTCAACCCACTCTGAGCATGCAGGTGCAGAAACTGGAGGAAGAGCTGGGTCTGAAGATCTTCGACCGCAGTAAACAACCTGTTATCCCTACGGAGGCGGGTCGCGAGGTCATCGAGCAGGCAAGGAAGATCCTGAGAGAAAAGCAAGTTATAGGTGAGATCGTTCAGGCAAAAAAAGGGGTTCTTACCGGTGAGCTTCGTATTGGGATCATTCCTACGCTGGCGCCCTATCTCTTACCCCTTTTCATCCAGTCCTTTACCACGAAATATCCCCAGATAAAACTGGTTGTTAATGAAATGACCACTGAAACATTAGTGGCCCGGCTCCGGGAAGGCCGGATTGACGTGGGCATTCTTGTCACCCCCCTCCAGGAAAACGGCATCCGGGAGCAGGTACTTTTCTATGAAGAGCTGCTGGTCTATGTCTCCCGTAAAAATGCGGCCTATAAAAAGACCTATATGCTGACCCAGGACATCGATCCAAACAAACTGTGGCTACTGGAAGAAGGTCATTGTTTTCGCTCGCAGATCGTCAGGCTCTGTGAATTGAGAAAGGCCAGCCGGGAAGGCAGTCATTTCGACTATGAGGCCGGCAGCCTGGAGACGTTGCGCCGTATGGTCGAGCTCAATGACGGCATCACGATCCTGCCTGAACTGGCTGCCATGGACCTCACCAGCAAACAGCAACAGCTGATTCGTCACTTTAAAAAGCCAACCCCTATGCGGGAGGTTAGTCTTGTCGTACACCGAGACTTCGTTAAGCAGCGTCTGGTCCAGGCCCTTCACCAGGAAATACTCCTGTCCGTACCCGAAAAACTCCGCCAGAACAAGAATCAGAACGTAGTGCCTATCTGACAAATATTTTTGCCAGTTTACCCGGTCCGGTTAACTTGCATCCGATATGGCGATCAGAAAGATACTACTCAAAGTTTTAGGTGAGAAAAAATACCTGTCCTTCCTGGCCGGCTCTTTTCAGCGCCTCTATCCTACCGGCTGGCTGGGAAAAGAATACCAGGACATATACTTTCTCAAAAAGATCATTCATCCCGGCGATTATTGTGTCGACATCGGTGCGCACCTTGGATACTTTAACCTCGAATTAAGCCGCCTGGCCGGTAAATCCGGAAAGGTTTTCGCCATCGAGCCCATGAGCCCTTTTCATAATACGCTGGAACGTCTCCTTCAGCAGAAAAGGTCGGCAAATGTCACTCTTTACAAGGTAGCCCTTGGCGGTAATGGCGAATATGTAGAAATGGGTATACCGCAGGTGGGGGCCACGAAACGCTTTGCCCATGCCCGTGTCATGGAATCCAGCCCAACCCTGAACTTTGTCGGATCAGAAAAAGTGAAGAACGAATCCGGCGACAATCTCTTCAGCGGCCTGCCCCGCCTGGACTATATCAAATGTGACGTGGAAGGACTGGAATTCCAGGTCTTTGCTTCCTTTACGCAGACCCTGCAAAAACATCATCCCATTCTCCTTTGCGAATTGTTCGAACGCGAGCAGCGGATCAGGCTGTTCGAACTGCTACAACCATTCGGTTATAAAGCCTATGTCCTCGAGCAGGAAAAACTGCTTCCTCTCGACGTGTATGCAGAAGGCACTGTTGTCTCGCAGAACGATTATTTTATTCCGCAGCAGCACGAGGAAAGATTACGATCCTTTATTAAAGGCTAAGCACCGAATCCAGCTTCGCGTGAAACAGCGTCCTGTCGCGTAAATTATTATGCCCCGCCCCCTGCAATGTCACAAACTCATCTCCCTTTTTGAGCAGCGGCTTTAAGCGCGACGCATTACTATAGGGCACTGTTCGATCCTTATCTCCCTGAAAGATCGTGATCGGCGCGGTAACGGCAGGTAAATATTCATTGGTGGGAAAATGATAATGCAGCATGGAACCGACAGGATAAAGAAATAAATAACGCCGGGCCACCGATGTCAGGCTGTAAGCGGGAGATTCCAGGATCAGTCGCCGGCAGTCCCGCACCGAAGCCAGCTGTGCAGCAATTCCTGTTCCCATGCTACGTCCGTAAAGTGTGATCTGTCCGGGAGACCATCGGCTTCGCGTTAGCTTATAAAACACCAGCGCATATTCATAAAGCTTTTTCTCGTTGAACGTACCCGTGCTCTTGCCAAAACCCGGATAGTCCAGCATCCATACTTCATAACCTTTGGCGGTAAAATCGATGGAAACAGGCGCAAACATGCTGATGCCGCCGATGTTGCCATGAAAATAAAGCACCACTCCTTTGGCCAGGCTGTCTGCCGGTCTGTCGGTGGC
>JAATGQ010000114.1 GCA_015654595.1 Chitinophagales bacterium
ATCGAGGATGACCAGGTCGATCTTTGATTGGTTGATCAGTTTCATTGCCTCAAAGGCGTCGCCGCACTCGCCGGCAAGCTTCAGATAAGGCACCTGCGCGATATAGGTCCGCAGGATATCCCGGGCAATGGGTTCGTCGTCGACTATAATACAGTTGAGTGTCATGTCAGTTGGATTGTAAGGTCGGTTTCGAAGGCGTCCATGGATTTTTTGATGGTTAGCTCATGCTGTCCGGGATAGATCAATTTTAGCCGCTGTCTGGCATTCTCAAGGCCGAGACCGCCTTTCTTTTTGTTTGACGGCGGCGGGATAAACTCTGGGTCGACCGAGTTTTTAACATTCAGTCTCAGCTTGCTGTCTTTGACCGTAAGCAAGATATGTATAAATGGGGATTGTCCGGCGGAGGCGGAGAAATGTTTGAATGCATTTTCGACAAAAACGATCATCAGTAAGGGGGCGACATACTGTTCGCTTCTATCGCCTTCGACCCTAAGCTGGATATGGGACCGATCGCTTAGTCTTATCTTTTCGAGCTCTACATAATTTGCGATATAGTCCACTTCTTTCTGCATCGCCACATAGTGCTGATTGGTATCGTATAGTGAGTACCGTAACAGGTCAGACAGCTTCAACATCAGGCCCGGCAGTTTCTTCGATCCGGCAACCGACAGGCCGTATAGGTTATTTAGTGTGTTAAAGAGAAAATGGGGGTTTAGCTGCGCTTTGAGATGCTTCAGCTCGTTCTCTCGCTGCTGCTTATCACGGATGAGGCGGTCGAGCCCTGCTTTTGTAAAGGCGGCCATGATCGTAAAGGCGACCATCGTAAAGGCAAAATGCTGATCCCGCCAGTCGACGATGTCCGTAATATGGAAGACTATTCCGAAGAGCCGCCCGATCCCATTGAGTAACAGAGGCAGGCCGTTTATCAGGATCGCCAGCTGCAGCAGGTAGACGATACCGGCAGCGAGCCATTGGCGACGCTGCAGCAAGGGCAGCACCAGCAGGTTTTGCGAATAACTGGGGATGGCGAGCTCCAATGTCTCCTGCAGCACGAGACAGACAAGCGTCATGCCGCTCATGCGCTGCGGGTATTCTTTGAGCAGGATATACAGGAAGAAGACGATCACCCAGAACAGCAGTTGGGTGTAAATCCTACGCGGCCCGGTAAACAGTCTCGTCCAGTCAAAGGCTTTCATTACTCAAATAAAGGAAGGAGGCGCGGTCCGGCCAAATTTTGATGATGAACGTACTCTATCCGGTGATGAACGTCAAATCACCCGCCTGGCGACGTTGGTCAACGATATGAATACTGTTGTCACTCTTATTTTCGAGCCTTTCGGAGGCTTGATACTTTTGGTTCACAACTAAAAGTTATGAGAACCTTTCTGATCCTTTTATCACTCTTTGTCTTTGGGGCCGCTGTAGCACAGCGGGACACTATCGTTGAATCCTTGCTGCGTGACGTGCCGGGATGGATGGCGGAGAATCATGTCCCTTGCACCGGCATCGGGCTTATCCAGAATGGCCGGATCAAGTGGCTGAAAGTCTTTGGCGAGCTAAGCCAGGGTCATCCGGCGCCCCCCAATACGCTCTTTAATATCGCGTCGCAGACAAAGCCTGTCACGGCAATGCTCACCCTTAAACTGGTGCAGGCCGGTCTTTGGGATCTCGATGAGCCGCTGTCGCATTATTGGATAGACCCTGATATTGCCGGCAGTCCTTATCTGGACAAGCTGACGACGCGGATGGTGCTCAGCCATCAGACGGGGTTCCCTAATTGGCGCAGCGGGAAGCTGGCCTTCAACTTCGAGCCGGGTACGCGGTTTGGGTATTCGGGGGAGGGTTTCGAGTATTTGCGCCGGGCGTTGGAGAGTAAGTTTGATCAGGGTTTGGATGTGTTGATGCGTACTTATTTATGGGCGCCGCTGGGGATGGGGGATACGGAGTATTGGAGTGAGGGGGTGGGAGATCGTTTCGCCGTTTGGCACGACGGAGTCGGGCGTCCTTATGCAGTCTCCATGCGCACGCCGGTCAATGCTGCCGACGATCTGATCACTACCGTTGAGGACTATTGCAAGTTTGGGATTTCGGTGATGAATGGCCTGGGTCTGTCCGATACCCTGGTTGCCGACTTGTCTCGCCCGCAGGTTTTGGTAAAAGCGAATTATTACCGGGCTTTGGGTTGGGGTCTTGTCGATGGTTTAGCAGGGGGCGAGTATGCGTTGGAGCATGGAGGGTCAGATATCGGGGTGCGTACGATGGCGCTTTTTCTGCCCGAGTCGAAGAGCGGGATTGTCGTGATGACCAATGCAGACAATGGCCTCTTTGTGATCGACCAGGTGATCCGTCGGGCGCTGCCGGCAGGCGCCCAGATACAGGCGATCATGAATAAGGGCACTGCGGCGCACGTGCGGATAACGATAGCCGATTCGCTGATACGGGGGTATGCAGGTGATTATGTTCAGGAGAACGGGAAAGCATTAAAGATAGAGCAGGATGGCAATGCGATAAAGGTATCGGGGGATGGAGCGCCGACGGCGACGCTTTATCCGGAGGCTCCGAATAAGTTTTTTCTTGAGGGGTATGATGTGCAGATGGAATTCCCCGATCTGCAGACGCTGGTGGTTTATGAAGGGGGGAAGAAGGTGGTTGTTGCGAAGCGGAAGGGCCATGCGTAGGATTAAAGATGCCTAATCAAACCTCAGTGATTGTGCCTAATGAGCCGCCTTCCATTCCAGATACTTGTGCTTCAGAAACCCATATCCATCGCTAAAATATTGAGGCGTTGCCAGCGTGAAATGATCTCCGGGATAATAGGCAACCTGGAAGGGCGAACCCTTTTCCTTCAGCCTTTCTTCCAGCAATGTAACGGCATGGTTCAGAGAGAAATTGTCTTGTTTACCAACCGACAACCGGACCTTTCCATCAAGATCCTGCTTGATATTATCCCAGTTGGAATAGAGATATTGTGATATATCATACTGTTTCCAGTGCTCGAAGACACTGGGATTTAACACGCCCGTCCTGCTGTCACAGATCTCTTCCGGCTGGCCATCGGCGCCCCTTTTACTGAACACGGCATTAAATGAATGCATCTGTTCGCCCCGATAGACGACATTTTCCATCTGGTAGATATCCTTCATCGCTACCCAGGGGAAAAAGCCCGCCACCAGCGCCATATAATGCATCGCGCTGTCCTTGCCGTAATACATGTTTTTCTCTTCGTACAGGTTGACCTTGCAAAAGCTCCGGAAATCGACCGGATCGGGGGAACTCGACCAACAAGCGGTGAAAAATTTTGGATAGTGCGTTTGTAGCCACAAAACGGTCCAGCCACCACTGCTATGCCCCCACAACAGCCTGGCCCCATCGGTCCGGAACTGCTTCTCTACCGCAGGAATAAATTCCGTCGTCAGCGCATCGCCCCAAGGGCCATTGTTGTCGCTATTGGCATAGACGCTATGACCTAATGGACAATTTCCATCTAAATAGACTTTTATAACCGGGATGCTATCCATATCAAGGCCAGGTTTTTCGCTGCCCGAATACCGCATGTGATTACCGCCATACCCAGATACTTCAATAAGGATGGGAAATTTCCTGTTTGGCTCCGTGGCATATTCCTTTGGCAGGATGACCACCCCGGTTATTGAATCAGCCCTTTTCAAAAAATTGCTGAGCAAGGGCGACGGAATCTTTAGCTCCTTTACATAGTCCGTCGATTTGAATTGGGGATCGGGATTTACTTCCGTTGCCACGATATCGAATACCTTATTCCGGTCCTTGGTGATGCTGATCTTTTGTGAAGGGCTATACAGATTGCCGGGACTTGCGGAAATAGCGCGACCACCAAGATCTCTATCCCAGACGGCCTGGATGTAGTAGTCACCCCGTTCAATATCCGAAAGAGGGGCGGGATAAGCGACCGCGTTGTCGTCGATGATTACGGCAGCTCCGGGCTTTACATTCTTTACCGAAACAGAAAAACAGGGCTCCAGTTGAAAGCCAATCTCCGCATCCCTCGGTTCTTTTATTTCTTTGGAAAGGTAGACTATGACATGCCCCGTAAAGGGCTTATTAAGTATAGAAGGGGAATAACTTACTTTAAACTGTTGCGCCAGGCAGGGCAGAGTGACCAGTAATAAGAAAAGCGGCAATAAATGGGATACCTTTTTCATTCAGATAATTTTTTATCTCATTTTGACTACAACAAAAGACTGTTTGGCTAAATGCAGCCTTTACTCACTTCAGAACTTCGTGCTGTTAAAATTAAACAATAAATGGAACTAAAAAACAGCACGATCCTGATCACCGGAGGAACCAGCGGTATGGTGCTATTTATATCAAATATTTTTATAGAAAGGCGTTATATTTGTAGTGTGAACCGGTCAGTAAAAATAGCATCAATTTTTCCCAAGCATTTGTTTTGGGATGTCGATATGGACAGATTAGATATCCGAAGGGATAAAGGCATTATTATCCCCCGGCTCTCTTTATGTCTAACGCATATTGCTCTAATACCGATATCGAAAAATTAGAACGCCTTTATTCTGCCTCCGATACAGTTAACAATCTTAAAGCTACAAAGGAACGCATCAGTAACAGCGTTTGTGAATTAGTAGCCAACCGCAGAAAGCTCTCTTGTAATACGAATTGGGCTTTTAGAAGCAAAAAGAGAGCTACAAACGCTGAAATCCACACCCATACCAGCCTTACAAATCCATCACCACCACATTCCATTCGTCCAGCTCATCGCGGTAAGTATTGATCGTCTCAAACCCTACCCTCTCATGCGCGCGTTGAGAACGCTGGTTACGGGTGGCAATTTCGGTGATGACGAAGTCGTATTGCCTGGCAAAAAGCTGGCGGTGGTGTGCATACAGCAGATCAAAGACGCCCTGCCCGCGATAGTAGAGCTCTCTTGTGATAGGATCGAAGGAGACCTTTATCGCATATTTGCCACCGTTCTGCCAATAGTTCTTGCCGGGAGAGCCGTCAAGGCTTCTTGTATGTTGTTGGTACGCCTTATGAAAATTAACGGCAATAAAATTCTGCTGGCCAGCGGCGCTGCTAAAAAGGCTTGCGGTTAAGGCCAGGATCCAAACGGTCTTCGACATGACATGCAAATTACATATTCCCGTCGAAAGCTGTCTCCCTAAGGCTGAGCAGCGAACAAATTTCTCTTCTTGACCACGTCAGCGCCGCGAATATGGGCTACCCGCATGATCCGCTGAAAACCGTGCAAAAGGCTTCGAAATAATGTATATGCAGGTGCATATCGCGGCGGATGCAGGTGCATGGCGCGGTGGATGTATTTGCATGGCGCGGTGGATGACCGCGCAAAGTATCGAGATCTCCGGCGGGATGTTCTTACAGGCGTTAAAAACCGGGCTTTTGCTTAAGATACTTAAAACACAACCCCAGCACAAGCAGGCAACACAAGATCGTTAACGTCGCACCGGTATGAATGGCTCCGACAATGGCCACGCTGCCGCCCGCAGAGAGTGAGCCGAGGAGGGCTACGCCAATTGCCCCGGCCGTCTGACGAATCGTATTAAGGGCGGCCGATGCCGTTCCGGACAAGGATTTGTCCACGCTTGACAATATCCCATTTGTCATTGCGGGAACGGCAAGACCCATGCCCAAAGGGATGATCAGAAAGGGTAAAAACAATACAATATAGGCTGTTTCTGTATTGCAGACGAATAGTCCGGAGAAGCCTGCGCAGAAGGTCAATAGCCCTGCCATCACAGGCCCCCGGATTCCATACCTGTTGATCACCTTCGCGCTCACCAGGTTGGACAAAACAAATCCTATGGTCAAAGGTATGAATGCCAGACCAGCAGCCAGGGCAGAATAGTGCAATACGCCTTGCAGATATAAGCTTAAAATAAAGACCGTACCATAATAGGCCGAATTGAAGACAGCGCCAAGAAGCAGCAATACGTTGAAGGAAGGAAAGCGGAACATGTGCAGCGGTAGCATGGGCGATGAGACCTTCTTTTCGAAGAAGAGAAACGCGATCAGCATCACAACGCTGCCAAGCAAACTTCCATAGATAAGGGGATTTTGTATGCCAAGCTTGGGCCATTCGATGATGGCCGTTATCATCGGAAGCACCGACAGCACCCATAAGATTTGACCAACGATATCAAATTTTTTGCGGACCGTATGATGCGATTGCGGAATTTTCAGACTCATCGCGAGCCCCAATATACATAATGGAAGATTGATATAGAAGATCCAACGCCAGCTGGTGTATTGAATAAGAAGCCCGCCGAGTACCGGTCCTATCGCGATGGCAGCGCTTCCCGAGGCCGTCCAAAGACTTATGGCACGGGTCCGCAAAACAGGCTCATGCGCCAAAGAATGGTTCAATATAGCCAGCGAACTGGGGATCATCGCCGCGGCGCCTATCCCCTGCCCTATTCTGAATAAGATCAGCCAAAGAGGATTGACAGCCATGCCGCATCCCACAGATGCGATTCCAAATACGATCAGTCCTGATTGCAGGATCTTCCTGGCTCCAAAGGAGTCGCTCAGGTTGCCGGCGGCTAAGAGCAGGACCGAGAAAGACAAGGTATAAACGTCGATTACCCATTGAAGCGTTTGGATAGTCGTCCGAAAGGTCTTTGCGATGGGAATGACAGCGACATTGACGATCGAAACATCCAATCCAACCAGCATGAACGCCAAACCAGCGGTGAGTACGAGAAATCCAAAAGATATCCCTTTATCAGGAGAGTCCATGATACAAAGGTACAAGGAGATTCTCAATTGGGTTACAAGGGGCCCGGGCGATCTTCAGCAGGTCGACAAGGCCTGGGTAACGGCAATTACTCCGTACAGTTTCATGCCGAACGGTTTAGAACCTATAGGCTACGCTGGCAATAGTCTGTCGCGGCATCTGGGGGTTGATGGTCGAGAACCCGATAAAGTAGCGTTTATTGGTCAGGTTATTCATATTCACTGCAACTCGGAACCTTGACTGATTATAGAAGATCCCGCCGTTCAGAACCGTATAAGCCGGCAGCGTAAAGGTTTCAAAAGTGTAGTTGACAACCTTGTTCTCCGCGGCGTAGTTGCCTCCGAATCCAACCCCCAGCCCCTTTACAGCGCCGGCTGGCACCGTATAGCTTGCCCAGAGATTGCCCATATCGACAGGGCCGGCTGCTCCCGGGCGCAGGCCGTTCTGATAGCTGGCAGCTTTCTGCAGCCTTGTGTCGTTGTGCGCATATCCAACAAGGATATTAAATCCCGGCACGGGGTTGGCTGTCACTTCCGCCTCGAATCCCCTGCTATACTCTGTGCCATCCTGAACGCTGGCATTATTGTGCAGCGCGTCGGCAAAGACCATATTGGATACGTGAATATCGTAGTAGCTGAGCGTGCCGCTCAGACGGCCGTCGAACAGATCCATCTTCACGCCTGCTTCCCATTGTTTGGCGTGCTCGACTTTAAGAAGCCTTGTCACATTTGAGCCGCGGGCCGAGTCATACACCTGGCCATAACCTGGGTTGGTAAAGCCATCCATATAGTTGCCAAACAACGCCAGTTTTTGTTCGATCACCTGGTAGATCACTCCAAACTTCGGGGAAACGGCGTTTTGATTTACCGTCGTACCGATCGTTCCCGAAACAGGATCGGCAACAGGGCGATTATTATAACGGTCGCCCCTTACACTTGCCATTACAAGCAGATTATCGGTGATATTGAGCACATCCGAAACATAGACGCCATAGGTATACGTATTGGTTCGGGTGAAATTTATTGCTTGGGGCTCGTTCTGATATAGCGTGTCCACACCATATTTATTAAAATTGTTGTACGTGGGGATAGGACCTCTTGTCGGGATGATATCGAACAGGTCAGAATTATTATTCGGGTCTATATAACGGACATTGCTTTGCTGATTAAGAACATCAAAACCAGCCACCAGTCGATTACGCAGACTGCCGAGGTTGAAATCTCCGACAAAGTTCTGCTGGAACTCAAAAGAATGGGTGGTGCCATCCGAGGTCCAGACATTACGGGCGATAGAGTCATTGCTGCTCTGAAGCTGGAAGTAAACCTCGGGGCCGCCCGATCGTGTGCTCGTCAGGCTAAGATTGGTCTGAGATTTCCAGTGATCAGAAAGCTTATATTCTGCCAGTGCAAAAAAGTTATTATTCGTGCTGGTATTGTCGATGTCGTTTGACTGGTAGGACTTATTATAGTCGATGGTCAGTTGGTTGGCGTTTTTAACCTGTGTGCCGCCTGTAAAAAACATGATAGGGGTTGTGGCATCGGTGTGACTGATCTCCGCGTCAAACGAAAGCGTCAGCCGGTCGTTAACTTTAAAGACAAAGGAAGGATCGAAGGCAAAACTGTGGTTAAAGCCGTTGTCCTGGAAAGCGCCGGCATTCGTATAGGCGGTATTGATCCTCATCAAAGCCCGGTGAGCCGAGTCCAGCGGGGTGTTGATGTCCGCACTGACGCGATTCAGATCATAGCTGCCGGTCATAAAACCAACTTCGCCGCCAAACTTATCATAGGGCTTCTTCGTGACCCGGTTGATCAGCCCGCCAAAAGAGGTCAGGCTGCTGCCATAAAGAGTACCCGAGGGCCCCTTGATCACTTCCAACCTTTCTATATTGGCCGCGTCGATAGAATTATTCGCTTTTGCGGACAGTCCGTTTCTGAGAAGCGGCTGGACAACAAAGCCGCGAAGGCTGAAATAGGCGCCGCCGTCACCTGCGCGGTTAGTGGCAGCCCAGAGAGGGGATATACCCGGGGTGTTCTTCAACGCATCATCTGCGCTGTACACCGCCTGTTCCTGGATCAGTTCCTTGGAAACCGCGCCGTATACCTGCGGATTCTCGAGATTGGTCAGCGGGAGCTTGGCAGCGTCCACGCTACCCGTAGTAGCATATTTATTACGATGAGAAGAAATGACGACTTCTTCGAACTGGCTGAAGGAAAGGTCCAGCTTTAATCGGAGGCTGGAAGTCTTACCCGCCTCTACCGAAATCTGTTGGGTCAGCGTCTTATATCCGACCAGGGATATATCGAGCTGGTGAGATCCGGGTTGGAGATTGCGGATGGCAAAGGCTCCGTCTTCGTCCGAAAGAACCGTTTTCCCTGCGTCGGGAACCATCACCGAAACATTAACGGCGGGTTTTCCATCGCTGGTGACAATGATACCTTTGATATTACCAGTATTCTTATCTGCACGCTGGGCTTGCAGGGAGAGGGAAATCAGCAGCGCTGATACTAAGCTAAGCAGTTGTAATCCTTTCATTTGATTTCTGACTTTGAAGTGATTGGCGCGCAAAACTAACGGTTGATCTCCCATTCGGTCTTCGATATGCGGAAATCGATTATCGAAATCGGAAATAGCCAATTTTAACTTAAGTTAAAATTGGCTAAATTGCGATAAGCTACCTTCGGGGGTGACGAAAAGGATTTTTGCACCTATTACTACCAGCATGGAGGAGAAAAACGAGATAATTACAGAGCACCTGCGCAACTTCGCCGCGCTGTCCGATAAGGATATCAACGAGAGCCTGACGTTCTGGAAGCCCCGTAAGATCGAAAAAGGTGGTTTCTTCAATATGCAAAGCATGGTCTGCAACGATCTTGGGCTGGTGGTCAAAGGGATCTTCCGGATCTACTACTCTGACCCAAAGACCGAGAAGGAAAAGAATCTTTTCTTCTTCTCGGAGAACCAGTTCGTCGTTTCCTTTCGGAGCTTTATCTCACAAAATCCCTGCTGGTATTACATCGAGGCAATGGAAGATTCCGAAATCGTCTTTATCTCCTACAAAGACCTCAATAGCCTTTATGAAAAGAATCCCAATTGGGGTAAGTTCGGCAGGCTCCTGGCGGAACTGTTCTTTTCCTATGCCCAGACAAGAACAGAAGAGTTCATGTTCTTCTCTCACGAACAGCGTTTCTTAAGACTGCTGGAAGAACACCCCAATATCATCCAACGGATACCGGCTTATCACATATCCTCTTTCCTCGGTATTACGAATCCATCGCTAAGCCGGATCAGGAAGAGGATTGGAAGATAGGGCTCACTCCTACGCGGCAGCAGACAGCGTCTTGATGGTTTTGGACAATCGGATAGCGCTCAACAGGAAATAAAAGGCCCCGAAAGCAGCATATCCGGCCAGGGAAGTAATCCCCGATTTCGGCGCGTGGGCCATCAGGATAAAGGATGTTCCGCCCAGCATCGACTGGCCGCCGCTGATGATCATCGGCCATTGTCCGCCCAATTGCTTACGACGGCGCAAGCCAAGGATCAGCTGGATAAGCCCAGTCAGTATTGCCCATACGCCAAACACGATCAGCGCTTCGGGGATGCCCTTCTGTAAGGCCAGTATCACAGCGATGGTAGTGACGATGCTGATTGTCGCATTTACGTACTGGGGTGTTTTTGGCGTGGAGGGTGGATTTGCCTTGATATCAAAAAATGTCGCAATTGCGTCCCAGGCGGGATAAACGATAAAAAGAAGGGTTGCTATCGTAGTGTTGCTCTTAGCTAAGGCCAGTACCAGGATTACCCAAACGAGGGAGAAGGCGACGCGTGTAAAATACAGCTTACGTAAAGCTATTGCGGTTGATGTCATGATGTGAAAATTTTGTCACATCAAAGGTGGCGTCTATTTTGCTGCCGGATTTTCACCTAAGTTAAAAACTCGCCTTTTTCTGCCACTATCTGATTTCCCCAACCCAGTATAGCATTCAACACCGGCGCACAGGATCGGCCAAATTCGGTTAAACTGTAGACGACTTTTATAGGCGGTTTTTGGCCAAAGGCCTCTCTTGCAATTAGTCCGTCTTTCTCCAGCTGCTGCAATTGTATACTGAGCGTTCTTTCTGTAACGCCGGACATCGCCCTTCTCAATTCATTATATCGTTGGGGCGCCTCCAGTAAATGGTAAAGGATGACCGCCTTCCACTTTCCGCCGATAAGATCCATCGCAAGGCTTACCGTGCATGGATAAAGTTTATTATTGATCTTAACAAAATCACTCGTGCATTCTATACCCATAATCTCTTTGTTGATAGGGCTATCCAATTGGATAGTTATTGTCTGGCCCTGGTACTATAAATAGCTTTGCAACCCATACAAAGGTATTTAATTATGAAAGACAAACCATTGATTACGATCACAGGCGTGCTGGGCAAACAGGGACGCAGTGCAGCAAACACTTTATTACAGAGCGGCCGTTTCAGCGTACGCGGCATCACCCGTCGTATCGATTCACCAGCAGCGCAGGACCTGGCCAGGCAAGGAGTTGAGCTTGTGCCGCTGCCGCTTCAGCTGGGGTATAAAAAAGAATTTACAGCTGCATTCCGCGGTTCGGATGCCGTATTTATGATGACGCCGGGCATTATCCCGCCGGCTACTCACGAGATGGAGCTGGGGAAAGAGCTGGCAGATGCAGCAGTTGAAGCAGGAGTGCAGCAGATTGTTTTCAGTAGTCTCGAGAACGTCGACAAGATTACCCAAGGCAAAAAGTTTGCACCTCATTTTACGGACAAGGCAAGGATCGAAGAGTATATTCGTACGCTGCCCGTGAAAAGCTCTTTTATCTACATGGCTTTCTTTTACACCAACCTGGTCGAGCTTTATCCGCCGACGATGCAGGGCGATACGCTTGTATTTCCGATCTATTTACCGGGGGATTTTCGTGCGCCTTTCGTTGATCCTATGACAGCCACCGGTCCCGCGGTGCTGGAAGTTCTTTCGAATCCCGATCGTTATGCGGGCAAGGGGCTGCCGGTGATCGGAGATATTATCTCCCCGCAGGAAATGGTCGGGACCTTTACCCGCGTCACAGGGATAAAGGCCGAATATGATTCTGCGTATACACGAGAGGGCTTGCTACGCTATTTCCCGGATTTTGGCGCAAATGAGCTTTTTGTACAGGAGCTTTTAGGGATGGTGGAGTATGCGGTGGAATATGGATATTTCGGGAAAGACCGTGACCTGTCGTGGAGCCGGGAGGTAGATCCTGGTGCGCTGAGTTGGGAAGGCTTTTTAAGAAGGACGGGATGGAGAGGAGAAAAGGTATGGTATTGATCCGGTCAATCCCTGTATCGGAATCGAACAATCGGAGCCCCAAGAAAAACGATAAGATATTGACTATCATAAAATAAGAGACATGGCATTATTTTAGGTCCTTATCGGATCAATAGTCTTTCTATGATCCAAAACTACTTCAAGATCGCCTGGCGCAACCTGCGGAGAAACAAGATATTTTCTGCCATCAACATCCTGGGGCTTTCTGTGGGCCTGAGCGTATGTACTTTGCTAAGTCTTTATATCTGGCAGGAGACGCACTACGATAACTATCATCCGCACGTGGACCGGCTCTACCAGGTAGGGACTATTGAACAGGTTCGGGGAAAGGAGTTCCGGTTTCAAGGCTGCCCCAATATGCTGGCGGGGCTGATGAAACAGCAATTCCCTGAAGTGGAGGCTACGGCAAGGATCTGCCCTTTGCTGGGGGATGAGCGAAATCTTATACAGTACAGGAAACCGGGGGGAGCCCAGAGCGCTTTTTACGAAGAGAAGGGGTTTATGGCGGACTCTGGATTCTTTCAGCTGTTCAAATACAATTTTGTAGAAGGCAGGCCTGAAACGGCTATCAGCGGCCCTTATTCTATTGTACTCTCCAAGGACATTGCCGATAAATTATTCGGTAATGAACCTGCGCTGAACAAGACCATCCATGTCAGCACCCAGATCAGCGGCGACCATGACTATACTGTAACGGGTGTCTTTCAGCCGATGAATGCGCCCTCGCATATAGATGGACGTTTCTTCCTTTCCATGTATGGGGGCGGCATCGGCCAGCTGTTGAAGACCCAGACCAGCATGACCACGAATTATTTCTTCGTGACCTATATGCGGCTTCGGCCAGACGCTAAGCCCGATGTGATTCAACAGCAGCTGCCGGCCTTTGTAGACACCTATGAAGGAAAAGATCTCAAAGCTGCAGGATATGGCCGGAAACATTTCCTGATCAATGTGCGGGATATCCATCTTCACGCCAACATGGATTATGGCGACGTCACTCCCGGCGGAAGCGTCTCTTATCTCTATATCCTCGGCTCTATCGCGTTTTTTACGCTGCTGATCGCCTGTATCAACTTCATGAATCTGTCCACGGCGCGCAGTACCAAGCGTTCGGCAGAAGTCGGGGTAAGAAAGACCTTGGGAGCCGGTCAATCCACTCTGGTCCGTCAATTTCTTGGAGAGTCGCTGCTGATGGCCCTGCTTGCATTCGTCATCGCACTTTGCCTGACCTACCTGCTGCTGCCGGGTTTCAACAGGCTTTTCGATAAGTCCATCCGGCTTTCGGGAAACGAGGCCATGATCTTTGTGGCGGGAACTCTCCTGTTGTCCATCATCACGGGACTGCTTGCCGGAAGTTACCCGGCCCTGTATCTGTCGTCCTTCTCGCCGGTGAAGGCATTGAAGGGGAAGATCTCTAATACGCTGGCGGTAGCTTCTATCCGGCGCGGGCTTGTGGTCTTCCAATTTTGCATATCCATCGTGCTGATCGTGGCTGCTGTCATCATCGCCCGTCAGATGCAATACCTGCGCAATGCGGAGCTGGGCTTCAACAAGGACCAACAGCTCATCCTTCCGCTACGAAGCGAGAACGCGGCAAAGCTCTATTCTTCTCTCAAGACAGAGCTGCAGAAAGATTCCCGGATTCTTTCCGTAGGTGCCTCTTTCCTGTATCCGGGCCATGTCGGCTGGAGCGGCACCTACTTTCCGGACGGAGGAAACAAGAAGGACAATTATATGTTCCTGACCAATACCATAGACTTTGACTTTATAAAGACCCTTGGCATAAAGACGGCTTCCGGTCATCTCTTCTCCAACGAATTTCCCGCCGATAGTATAGACGGCGTGGTGATCAACGAGACGGGCGCCAGGCAATTGGGCTATACGGTAGAAAACGCCGTCGGCAAAGGCTTTCATGACACGAACAACCCTGGTCTTCGGTTGAGGATAGTAGGGGTGATGAAAGACTTTCATTTCGAAGACCTGCACCAGCCTATCGGCAATGTGGCCTTCTTTGTAAACAGCGCTCCCTACTATCATTACCTTATCCTACACGTTCAACCTTCCAATATCCAGGAAGCGATCAAATCTGCCCGACAAACCTGGCAAACCCTAAACCCTAACGAACCTTTCGAATATTCTTTCCTCGACGCTGAATTTCAAAAGCACTATGACGCGGATAATCGTCTGGCAAGTCTCGTCAACTGCGCCACGCTGATCGCGATCTTTATTTCCTGTCTGGGTCTCTTTGGGCTGGCAGCATTCAGCGCAGAGCAGCGTACAAAAGAGATTGGGATCCGCAAGGTCCTTGGGGCAAGCCCGGGGAATATCGTGGCGCTGTTATCCGCCGACTTTATGAAACTGGTGCTGCTGGCCGTCGTCATCGGCTCCCCATTAGGATGGTATGCGACGCGGCGCTGGCTGCAGGATTTCCCTTATCGTACGACGGTGTCGTGGACTGCTTTTGGGCTTACGGCAGGCGTGGCTTTGCTTATTGCGTTTGCGACGATCAGCCTTCAGGCGTTAAGGGCCGCGAGGGCCAATCCGGTGAAGAGTGTGAAGACGGAGTGAAGGGGAAAGCATCGAGCAGGCTCGAAATTTACCGGCCAGGAATAATCCGCTTGCTGCGCATTTCATCAAACAGGCGGTAGAACATTTCCTCTGTATCTATAAATTCATGAAATCCTGCGCGCCTGGCCTTGGTGCCGTCCGAGTATATGGGGGCTTATTTTAAAAGGAATACAGGATTTACACTACGAAGCTACCTTCGCAATTACCGGAATAGCCTGATCAAAAAAAGAATGGAGAGTGGAAAATACGGCCGGAAAAACAGGAAACATTTGCCTGCAAGCGAATTTGACCATGCAAATTAAACCTCGCCCATGTTACTTATTTGACAATGCAGCCCTATTAATTTGCTTTGCGCGGTATTGATTAGCCGTCATCCCGATTTGTTTCCGAAATACTTTATTAAGATGGCTTTCATCGGTAAAGCCCAGTTCTGCCGCAATCTGTGAAATGGTGAGCCGGCTGTGAAGTAGCCGCGTCTTAGCTAATTCCACCTTGTAGTCGAGGACAAACTTTTTGATCGTCTTGCCCGTGTATTTGCGGAAATAGGCGCCTACATAGTCCTTGGAAAGATGAAAATAGCCGGCCACTTGGTCAAGCGTAAGGAGGTCGTTGTCATAAATATGGTGCTGGAGGTAAGCGGTTATTTCATAAGCCATATTAGCAGCCCGCTCGTTCAGGGGAGCAGAAGGGGATGCTCTGGCATATCTGGCAATGATATTGAGTAGTAAAAAAACGAGATTTTGAAGAACGATTTCACGGAAATAGCCTTCAGATTCCCACTCTGCGATCAATCGTTGGACCAGCAAACCGGAGAAAGTCCGATCCTCTTCATTTAATGCGATAAAGCCCTGGTAACGCCCGGCGTTTTGAAAAATATATTCCAATTGCCTGAAAAATTCGGTTAGTTCCGGCTTGTCCCGACCGGTAGCCGAGCTCCTCTCGAAAAAGGCCGCTGTGAAATCAATGATGCAAAAAGTTGAATGGGCGTGGGCTTGAAACGTATGGCTGTCTGCCGGCGTCAGGAGGAAAAGATCACCGTGACCGTAAGCGAACTGGTTCTCATTGATCACATGAATGCCTCTACCTTCCAGCACGTAGATCAGTTCAAAATAATTGTGTCGGTGCAACGGATGGCTGTCTGCAGAATACTCCTTGATGGATAGCTGAAAATCTGTATGCAATCCTAATCTGGACATGAGCGGAAATATACGGATAATTCCCTTTTTTTTACCTGTTTTACCTCCTTTTATCCCGGTAGGTTTGCGTTGATTTTTTTCTAAAGAATATGAAGCATTTTTATTTACACCATAAGGCAGACCTAATCCGGATAGGGGCGACAGCGGTTGCTTTGCTCATCAGCTTATCAGGGGTCTGGAAGAGCGTTACTTCCCTTGACGTGGTGGCCATTGCGGCAACCCTCATTGGCGGCTTTCCTATGTTCAAGGAAGCATTTGAGGCGATGCGGGACCGAAGAATGACTATGGAACTTTCCATGTCCATTGCAGTCCTGGCTACCCTGGCCATTGGCCAATATACAACCGGGCTGGTCATTACCCTGTTCGTACTTGTGGCGGAACTGCTGGAGCATCTGACCGTAGACCAGGGACGGAGTGTATTGAAGAAATTGGCAGAGCTCATGCCGCAGTCAGCCGTCATACGACGCGAGGGCCAGGAAATACAGGTGATGGTACGGCAGCTGCGTCCGGGTGACAGCGTGATAGTAAAACCGGGCGGCAGAATCCCGGTGGACGGCATAGTGAGGAAAGGGAACAGCGTTGTGGACCAGTCGGCCATAACGGGGGAGTCTATACCCATAGAAAAGTTGCCAGGTGCGGAGGTGCTTGCCGGAACGGTAAACCAGGCCGGAGTATTGGAGGTTGAAGCTACCGGCATAGGAAAGGACAGCACGTTTGGCCGGATTATAGATGTCATCGAGGCAGCCCAGCAATCCCGGTCGCCTATCGAGAAGACGGCGGACAAACTGGCCGCCCGCCTGGTGTATTTTGCCTTTGCGGGAGCCCTGGCCACTTTCCTCGTCACCCATAATATGATTGCTACCATATCGGCTCTTATTGTAGCCGGTGCCTGCGGAGTAGCGGCAGGCACACCGCTGGCCATCCTGGCGGGCATTGGCCGTACCGCGCGGGACGGCATCATTGTAAAAGGCGGGATATACCTGGAGCAGCTGGCACAGGCAGACACCGTGGTGTTGGACAAGACCGGAACATTGACGCTGGGGCGGCCTACGGTGACGGACATAGCTTGTTTCAATGGTCTCTCCAGGGAAGCCGTCTTACAACTGCTTGCTACGGCCGAGCAACATGCCGAACATCCCCTTGCATCCGCCATCCTGCAACAGGCCAAAAAGGAGGCCATTGTTCCTGGATCGTATGAAACCCTCGACTATCTGCCCGGCAGAGGCTTGAAGTGCCGGATCGATCATGAAGATTACCTGATCGGCAACCTATCTCTCCTGGAAGAAAAGGGGATTGACTATTCCACAGCGCAGCCATGGATCGACGCTCAAAAAGAAAAGGGCAACACCATAATCGTGCTTGGTACAGGTCGTCAACCGCTCGGTGGGGTCGGCATTGCCGATGTGATCCGGCGGGAGGCCAGGGAAGCCGTATCCGATATCCGGGACCACCACATGAATATTATCCTGTTATCGGGCGACCACACGCCCGTCGTGCAGGCAATAGGCAAGGCGCTGCTCGTAGATGAAGCGAGAGGTGATCTGCTGCCCGCCGACAAATTGGAGTATATCCGAAAGTTGAAATCCAACGGCAGTAAGGTAGTTATGGTGGGTGATGGTATCAATGACGCGCCTGCGCTTATCGAAGCCAATGTAGGAATGGCCATGGGCGCGGGCACGGATGTGGCATTTGAAAGCGCGGACATGATTCTCACCACCAACGATCTGCGAAAGGTGGGTACGGCCATTGCCGTCAGCAGGCGGTGCATGGGGGTGATCCGGTTTAATTTCTGGGGCACCATCGCGGTAGATAGCGTGGGTATCTTACTGGCGCTCCTGGGATATCTGACCCCTATGGCTGCCGCACTGATCCACGTCAGCTCGGAGATGTTCTTTATCCTGAACTCCGCCCGGCTGTTCCGGAAAAATTGATGCATTGCTTCGCATCGATCTTGTAAGATTATCTTTTACATCGTTTGTTTGACCGGTGTAAGGTCAAATCATACCGGATAAGATCTCATAGAAATCGCCCCAAAATAATTTCAACCTGGTAAGTGGTCTATTTCGTAGAAACGGTCAGGGAAGATTTGTAAATAATACTATTCCTGATCAAGCCGGCCAGCTTTGATTGTCTATAACCTGAAGCTGGTGGAAAGAATTTCATATCTTCACTATTCGGGCTCCCATTTAATTATCAGAGAATATTATAATCAATATGGCTCAAATTAAAATTTTTGCAGCCTTACTGCTTTCGCTGCTTAGCTGTTTTGCTTTTGTCAACGCTCAAGCGCCCGCGGGGGAAATTGCGCCCGAAGACGCTTCATTCGACGCGACATATGCGCACCGGTCCATTCCAAAAGTTACCGGCAGATTGACAAATATCCCGGCGGACGAATTAAAGACGCTCGTCATTACCTATACACTTGTGACCCCTTTCTCAAAATTCCAGGTTCCAAAAACAACAACGACAAAGTTTGACGGTACATTTACACTCGAGCTCGACTATCCCTTACCTTATCAACAGATTTGGTTTGCTGTTGGAGACTACTTTTACGCCGGCCTGTGCGCAAACAAAGACCTTACGATAGAGTTGGATCTGAAAAAAATAAGGGCGGCAAAAAAAGTTCAATGGAACGGCGACGGCGTATCCTATGGCGGTACTGACGGCCAACTGAATACTTATCTCAATAATTATATCCTCTACAGAAGGCCTGACCAGCTTAGCCTATCCGACAAAATATCCCGTATAATATATTCCCCAGCGTCCATAGACACCCTCCTTCCGACCTATAATCTGCTGTACGATTCCCTCAAACAAATTCAAGACAGCTATATCGCCGCCACCCCTTCGCCCTATGGTTGGATACTGGAAAACGAAAGGCAGTCAGATTATTACGGCCAGCTTTTCCTCAAATATTTCGGAAAGTCCATGCCGGACAGCCTCTGGCAAAAGATCAAACAACACAAAAGCTATCTCGTATCGAACAGCAGCGCTTCCTTTTATAATTACCAGGCAATGTACCTCAGCTATCTACCAGGAGCACCAAAGGGTAACGCGCTCAGTTCGCTGGACAGATCCATCCATATAACAGACAGCCTGTTCCCTCCTGCAAAAGCCGACTACCTGAAACTCCGACTAAGTTCGTCTACAGATCTCAACGATCAGAAAACAGAATTTGATCACATCCTAAGCAGCATGCATACAGGCTGGTGTATGACCGTAGTAAAAAAAGAGCAGGCCAATACTATCGCTCGGATCGATAAGATCAATGCCACCCTGTCAAAATCAGCCACCAACGTTGAAAAAACAGACATCGGAGAGCCCTTGTTAAAAACAACGTTTGGCGCCAGCCTTTACAAAGCGACAGACAGCAAGGCGCTGGACTTCGTCTCCAAGCTTAGACAAGCTTTTCCAGGTAAAGCTATCATCATCGACAGGTGGGCTACCTGGTGTGAACCTTGCCTTGCCGAAATGCCCCACAGCAAAGAACTCTGCCAACAATCGGGAGACCTGCCGGTCGTATTTGTTTACCTGTGTACGAAGGCTAACTCTTCCGAGGACAAATGGAAAACGAAAGTCGCTGAACTGGAGCAGCCCGGGGTACACATTTTTATCAATGAAACATTGGATGCCGACCTGTCAAAATATTTTTCTTTTTCCGGTTATCCCGGCTATGCCTTTATCGATAAGGCGGGCGTCTACAAGCCCGGTGCAATCACGTGGATGCAGGTGATAAAGGACAAAGAGGCGCTTGCTGCTTTGATAAACAAATAACCAATTCCTTATCTCCCGATTTATCTAAAAATGACCACGGTTACCATTGATATTTTAAATGAAAAAAGCGCTAAATCTCTTGCAGGATTTGGAGTTATTGAAACTGATCGGTCTACCTTGGAGGTAAGTGTCACAAATGTTCCATTGGTAGCACCTCCTGGTGACACAACAAAGGTGTCTTGCTCAAGTGATGTCGGCCATGCTTAGTACAAGGGACAGTTATTAAAGGGGAAGTCACTTATAGCTGCTGCTGACAGCCTTGTACTCTTGGCACTACAGCAACTCCCTAAATCAGAGCTTATATAAACTTCGATTACTATGAAGATCTTAGCGATAATACTTATTGTTTGGAGCCCATTGCTTGGCCTCTGTCAACAGATAGATTCTACGACGAATACACTTAAAGTCAAAGCAAGTAAAAACGTTTTTCAGGATCAGTTTGGGAATGAAGTAACCTCTGAACAGTACTTTCGACTGGCCAATAGCGGGCTATACAACATCTCTTTCACCAAAAGAGATAGTGGAACCATATATTACCTTTTGGATTCTACTACACTGTTAAAATCGGTCAACAGGAAAGCTCCAGCGGCCTCTTACAGAGATTTGTCAGGATTATCCGTTGCTGTCCCAAAGACAGGAAAGATAACGGTTATGGACTTTTGGGCTACTACATGCCCTCCATGTATCGAGGAGATGGATTCCCTGAACAATCTGGTCAAGGATTTTCCGGGAGTTGAATTTATCGCTTTTACGGCAGAGTCAGAATCCGTTATAAAGGCATTTCTTCAGAAGCATACCTTCATGTATAAGATAATTCCCGATTCTAAAAATATTAAGTCTTCCTTTTTTGTAAGTGCTTATCCATCGCATATCGTATGTGATAAGAATGGTATTATCCGATACGTATCCATTGGTAAAGACCTAAGTTTGAGAACCAAAATTCATAGTACAATGATTTCCGAATGATATAGGTCTTAATTGCCTTTTGTGCATCGCTATCGGGATTCGATGAAATGACCTTAACAATTAATGCTTAAGGAACGAAGAAGTTTTACAGTATTGGCGACGGCGGATGTGTCACCTATCGGTGAAATATTCAGTGAAGGCAATATTGGATTTTCTTTTCTGTAGATATCGGGATAATTTGAGCAAATTTCACAATTTTTACAAGCTTTGCCTTGTAAAAATGTATTTATCCCGATCCATTTGAGGGATTGGCTCAATTGGCTCGCTATCGCCGTTAGGATACTTTCTGACGATCCAGCCGTTTTCTGCAATGATGACGTAACCCATCACCGCCATAGTTTCTTTAGCTGCCTCACGTACACCTGATTTCGCTGCACGAATGACCATGCGCTTGGTCAAGTAAGGGCTACGTTTGGAACGCATCGATGTGGATCTAATTGACATATTTAAAGTTACAAAAAATTTCTCAAAAGAAGGAAGTCAAGAATTTATGATGTTTTGAGTTTGACTGTTCAAGTGTCTACCTGGAAACTTTCTTAAAATCCAAGAGTGTTTGTAGGCTCGGTAAAGGAGAAAAAATTAGCTGAGCGTATTCGCCGTACGTGTTGATGCCTAGGGTCGCAAAGTCTTCATAGCTACAAACGGATTTGAAGCCAATAGAGCTGCTAAATTACAAACTACCTAGCTAGCAGCGGGTTGTAATTTCTGCGGAGAGTAAGGGATTACCTACACTCTGTTCCGGTGATCTCCCAGGGGGAGGCTTAAGACAATTGGATGTCCGTTCGCTATGCTCACTCTCATTTTTGTTTTTGCGCTTTTCCCAGAGCAAGCTCAGAACTTCGAGCGCGCATCGTTCCTCGCCCCTCTCGTTCGTAAAGTTCGCTTCGCTCCTTTACCCTCCAAAACAAAAAATGCCCTGGCAAAGCCGGGGGCATTCATTTCTTTTGCGGGGTCGACGGGTCAGTTGTCGAACCTAAATCAGGGATTAGAGCGCCCAAGTTTGCAGATTGTTGCATTTTCGGCCTCAGGTTTAAATAAAGATTGGCTTGACAAAATCACAAAAGACCTCGAAAAAATCTTCCTTTAGTTTCCCTAGTTTGGAGAGGAAATGACCCGACACAAGTCTTTTGCCGCGTTCATTTTCAATGTAGAGTTTATCTATGCTAGATGGAGCACTATTTCTCCGGATATTTTAGGACGGCTATTCAAAATAAATCATTTCGTCCAAGCTTCAATTTTGATCCCCTGCATTCTTCCCAAATGCCTTACGTTATTGGTTATAAGAATAAGGTCGTTTGAAATGGCTGTAGCTCCGATCAAAAGATCAAAATCGTCAACCGGCTACCCGGCCTTTCTTAGCCTTGCCTTTTCTCTCGCGTAAACATCCAGGCTAGGGAATATAGGGATGATGATGACACCTGTTAAAAAGGTGCCGAGAGCAACTTCATATAGCTGTCTATAATGCTTATTTTCATCTATTTATGTTTTATCGACATTAAAAATTTAAATATTTTTTCTTGTATTTTTTTGCTATTTGGCAGCAGGAAATGTATCACCATATAATGCCTTGTGGCAATATAGGCATAGTATTTCAACTCAAAATGTGAATAGCCATTCTCCGTTTTTTTAGATTTTGGGGGAATTCTGGCATAACGGGAAGTTTGCCTGACGTGGTTACTTGTTCCAAGTATCGGAGACAGAGCAAAATATTCTATCCTCGGAACGAAAAAGGACAATGGCACATTGCCAAAAGGCCGTTGAGAAGTATCGAAAGCATGAAGGGGACAATGACCTGATCTTATTTGTACGGGAGATTATTGATTATGTGATTGAAGGTATAACTGCCAGTGGCGGTGGGCAAGTTATTCAGCAACATGATCAATTTCACCTCTTTGATTACTGGCGGGAGAAAATAAGAAAGTACGGATTCGAATTGGTGAAGTTTCTCGATCGGTGTATGATCAATGGACTGAATAACATTGTCGTAAAATGCAGGAACCATTCACTTATCTTTTGTCTGTCGGGTTAGTCTTGGAGAAGCTGATTGGCAACAATGATATTCTTATTCTTTTTTTTGAAATGTTAGATATTCGAACATTTTTTTGTTTTAAATTAAAACAATCTTAATTTTGTTCGGTACCACAAAAACTGTTTTAACAAGTGACACAAAAGCAAATCGGTCAACGCATTTTAGGGTTGCGTAAGAAGAAAGGCCTATCACAGGATGATCTGGCGAAAAGCCTGAGCATGTCCCGTTCATCTGTTGCTCAAATTGAATTGGGTAATAGAAGCATTGATATTCTGGAACTTCAAAAACTTTCTGAAGTGCTAGGTTTTTCTATCGACGACTTTATGTCTAAGCACTTCCAATTACAGGATGTACTAGAGGAAGCCCCTAGTACCATTCAGAAGAAAGAAGATATTCGCATATCTATCCCAACTTTACAAGTACAAAAATTCAAAAACGTTCTGCTGTATATTTTGGAGCGCTGTGCTGGCAAACCCAATGTAGGAGAAACAGTACTTTATAAGTTACTGTATTTTGCTGACTTTAATTATTATGAAGTCTATGAGGAGCACCTAACTGGCGCGCTATACCGCAAGTTACCGTTCGGACCTGTCCCTCAGAAATTAGATGCTATTATTAAGAAGATGATTGAAGATGGGCAGCTGCAGCGGGTTAAAGCAGAATATCATGGATTCCCTCAGACACGTTATCTTCCTTTGATAAAAAGCGATTTGACCCAATTGAAAGCTAGTGAAAAAGAGATGATTGATAGAGTGATACAGCAAATGTCAGATTGGTCTGCCTCTGCAATTAGCTCTTATTCCCATAGAGATATGCCTTGGATCGCCTCAAAAGAAGGTGAGTTTATTGACTATGAACTCGCTTTTTATAGGGAAGCGCCCTTTTCAGTCAGAAACTATGACAATGAAACAGAAGAGCAATGATTTTTGAAGAATTACCGGAGTTTACAAAAGATTTAAAGCCACTACTTAAAAAATTCCGAACTCTAACAGAAGATCTCGCAGTTGTAAAAAAAGTGCTGATCGCTTCACCAGATGAACGCCCTCCGTTCAGTTTTCGGATTGAAAGTTTAGGGCTATCCACCTGCGTAATAAAGGTAAAAAAAATAGCCTGTCGAAGCCTAAAAGGTCGGGGAGTAAATTCTGGGCTGCGTCTGATCTATGCACTTTTCCAAGATGAAGGAAAGATCATTTTTATCGAGATCTATCATAAGAATGATAAGGAAAATGAGGATAGACAGAGAATTTTTAAAAATTTTAAATAAATGAGTATATGGCACGCCATTATACTGTATGGAAAGGAAGGATACCGGGAGTATATGAGAGTTGGGCAGAATGTAACAAGCAAACAAATGGATTTCCCGGAGCAGAATTCAAGGCATTTAAAACCAGACAAATGGCCGAAGAGGCATTTAAAAGCAGAAGTACTGATTTCATTGGTAAGGACATTTTTGAGCCTGAATTGACTGCAGAGCAACTAAAGGCAATAGGAAAACCCATTCTTGATAGTATCGTAGTAGATGCGGCCTGGAATACTGTAACTGGAAAAGTAGAATATCAGGGAATAAATTTAAGAACCCAAAAGCTACTTTTTCATCAGGGACCATTTGAGGACGGCACTAACAATATTGGGGAATTTTTAGCTATTGTTCATGCATTAGCCTTCTGTAAGCAGCAAAAATTAACATCACCGATATACTCTGATAGTCGAAATGCGATTGGATGGGTTAAGGATAAAGAAGCAAGGACAAGTCATGAACCTAATGAAAAAAATAAGGAACTCTTTAAATTAATTGATAGAGCTATCAAATGGCTAAGCGAGAACGAGTATCCCAATCAAATATTAAAATGGGAAACAAAGGCATGGGGTGAAAATCCAGCGGATTTTGGAAGAAAATAATTTTGTTCAATACACTCGATGGAGATATCAGTTCCGTTTATACCCAGCAATTTTTTTATTGGTTCTGCATTTCTTCCTTGAACATTTATCGTTCCCGTGTCAAACAAATTTACAATAGCCCCATTAGATATTCTCAATTGCGTGCCATTGGGCAATTCGTTTTCTGCGGTTACTAGAAAATGGTAAAATCATAAAGAATCTGAACATACTTAGTTAAAGGCCCAATAATCTCTCTGGCCCTTCCATCAGACAAATCCAGACCTGAAAGCTCCCACAGCTTTTCTGCCGTTGTAAGCTTCCCCGAACTCCGGCCACAAGAATTAGAGTTACCAATCGAATGAATTGTTAACTTTAAACTTGAATTATGAAACGCAAGCAATTTACAGAGAGTCAGATCGTATCAGCCCTTAAACAGCAGGAAGGGGGCATTCCCGTTAA
>JAATGQ010000154.1 GCA_015654595.1 Chitinophagales bacterium
ATCGTATCATACCCGCGAAGACTAAAAGAGACGGAATCTGAATTGGTATAGTTCTGATTGATGATCTCCAGCCGTTTGGTGGTCGCATCAGGACTGATCGTAATGATCCCGATATCCGACTGCGCCTTGTTAAGCACCGTGATATTCACCCCGCCAAAATCGCTTCTCATCACTATCGTCGGTTTGGCCAGCAGATAAGCCGGCGTATCGGGATGTACCGTCACCGTGACGGGATCGGACTGCACCTCCGCCCTCGTAACAACATACAAGGTCACCTGGTAATCCTGGCTCTTCGCAAAACCGCTCACCGTTATACTGTCGGAATAATAAGAAGACTTGGTCTGCCGGGTGATCGTATTATTGATCTTATAAACAGCCTGAACATAAAGGATATTGCTCGAATTGGGCAGATCATACGTGATATACGCCCCGCCGCTGAAATTGGCCACCTTTACATTATGCACGGTGTCAGGCTTTGTCTTGTCGGACGACACCGGCGTGTTATACCCGTCCGTCTTCTTACAGGAATAACATACCGCTATCCCCAGTAAGACCGCCATCCATTTATACATTGGTTTCATATAGCTTAGCTTGTATTAGTTTACCAATAAGGGGTTTGAACAAGATTGGGATTGATCAGCATATCGTAGGTCTGTACCGGGAAGAGATAATCCCGGACATTGAATACGGGGTTATAGACGGTCTGCAGCTGATAATACTCCGACACCGTCTTCTTCGTATAATTCCATCCCTGTACCGGCCCGGACAATACGCCCTGCAGCTCCTTCCATCTCCGCAGATCCCAACCGGCCTGACCTTCAAAAGCCAGCTCGATCCTGCGCTCCTGGTGGATGATCGCCCGCAGCCCATCCTGCGTCAAAGGCTTGGAAGGATTATTGGAATAATTGGCCCAGGACTGTACCACACCCTGCAAACCAGCCCTTGCCCTTATCTGATCGAGATAACCATATATCGTCGAACTGGGCCCGCCCACCTCGTTCAGACACTCTGCATACAAGAGCCACAACCCCGGCAGCCGCATAAAAGGCCATACATACGTCTTCCACACGGTATTCTGCCCCGCCGCGGATTCGTAATGCACCAGCTTCCTCGGCCAATACCCGGTGACATTATACCGGATAGGCTGAAAAGAAGCATAGCCATTCACCGCATTGACATAATAGGGATTATTATCGTCGGTATTACCGCTGCCATACCAGGTACTCCCATCAAACGCCACATCCGCATAATACCTCGGCTCCCGGAAAAAATTCCCCTTGGGACAGGTATACCCCTTCTTGATATAATACGCATGCGCATCATCCCCCTGCGTCAACACATACCGGTTCGTATAGTCCCAGGTCTTATCCTCGTTGATCGGTACGCCATTACGGGAATAGAACAACTCGGACTCAGCCAGCGGAACGGAGAAATTGGAATACACCGCAAACCCATTGCTCGCAGCATCCGCATCCACCCGCGGCGAAGCCATATACTGCCAGCCAAAGTTGGGGTTCAACGACCAGATCTGCTCCCTGTTCCAGCTGTCTACAAAAGCCCCCTCCAGGGTCAGCAACAGCTTCGTGCTATCTGACATGTGCACGATATTGCCTTCTGGAACGAACTGGTATAACCCGGCTCCCACAGCCGTCGCTGCATCGATCGCATCCTTACAGGCATCCGCCGCCTTTTGCCACTTGCCCGGATCAACAGCAGTCGAAAACATATTCTGCCCGTTCTTGCCCTTGACAGAAACATAATCGGGATTGCCATTAAACAACGGACTCGCCTGAGTAGCCAGCACCTCCGCCTTTACCGCCTTCGCGATCGTCGACGTGATACGTCCCTGCTCGACAGCCTGATTTTGTATCGCAGCAGGCAGATCGGCAATCGCCTGATCCAATAATCCCACCACATAATTAAAGCAGCTGTCCACGGTCTGCTGCGGCTGCCTTACGGCATCCGTCGAAGCATTCACCGCCACCGCCACATCCTCGATCGGGATCGGCCCATACATACGCAGCAGCCAGTAATGATAATAAGCCTTCAGAAACTTCGCCTCCGCGATATACCTTGTCTTCTGATAAGGCTGCAGATCGGGCGGGATATTGACATTGGCCAGAAAGGTATTACACATCCGGATCGACTGCCACAAATTCAAACCCATATTGTACCCGTCCCAGTAATTCATGATAGGGTTCTCGGCATTCTGCAAACCACGCATCAGGTTAAAACCGTCATCGCCGCCAGCCCCTCCCAGTGTGGTAGGATCGGATAGATTGATAGGAAAAACAACCTCCGCAGAAGCTGTCCAACCTGCGTTGCGGCGGACATCAGAAAGACTTTGCATCGCGCTGTAACAGCCAAACAAATAAGCCTCCGCCTCATTGGCATTCGAAAAAGAGCTTTGCAGCGTCGCCACATCATCCGGCGTAACATCCAGGTATTTCTTACAGGAAGAGACCGAAAACAACACCAGCAGCATCGCCGGTAATAAGCTATATATAAACTTCATTTGAGAAAGTTTTATAGTGAAGTTTAAAAATTGATATTGATACCAAGGTTCAGCACCCGTTGAATAGGATAAGCAAACCCATTGCTGGACTGCTCGGGATCCCACAGATTGAAGTGACTGAACGTAAACAGATTCAAACCACTGAAATAAACGCGCGCATTAGACAGGTATAAAGACCTGATCCATTTGACCGGTAAGGTATATCCCGCCTCCAGCGACTTCAATCGCAAAAAGCTGCCATCCCTCAGCCACCAGCTGCTGGTCTGGGTATTGTTAATGACCGTCTGCGTCGAAAAACGCGGCCATAAAGCATACAGGTTCTGGTTCTCTTCCGACCAGTGATTCTTGGCATAAGCGCTCAGCAACTGCGCATTGTTGACAAAGGGAGCCGTTGCTGTAGGATCGATAAAAAAGGATTCACGAGCCAGCCCCTGAAAGAAGGCATTCAAATCGAAATTCTTGTAGATAAGGGAAAAACCAAATCCATAAATGATCTGCGGCGTCGTCGGCAAACCGATCGAAACCTGGTCGTTCTCATCGATGACCCCGTCCTTGTTCACGTCATGATATTTGATATCGCCGCCCATCGGCGCCGTGCTTCCGCCAAACAACTGCGTCGGCGAATTACCCGCTTCCTTATCATCCACAAACAAACGCTCCGCCGCATATCCAAAGGTCTGGTTGATCGGCTTCCCCGATGCATACCGGTAAGCATAAGGATACTGGGGCTCCTCGAGATGGCCGACCTTATTGCGCGTCACCGTCAGGTTACCCAACACCGACGCCTGCCAGTCCTTCGAGATCTTTTGCTTGTAATCGACATGCAGATCAAGACCATCGGAATAAGCCGTCCCCAGGTTCGCCTGCAAATTGCTCTGGGCGCCGCTTTCAATACCGATGGAAACCGGTATATATCCTCTAGATATCAGGATGTGATAGCGATACTCATGATAAAGCTCCGCCGTAATATTCAGGTTGTTGAACAAGGTGACTTCCGCCGCTATATTGCTCTTCTTCGACGTCTCCCAGGTCACATCAGGATTGGGATAAGCCTGGATCGAAGTGCCGCTCAAACTAAAACTATTGCTGGTTCCAAAGGTCGCACTGGGCCCGCCGTCAGGCGTTACGCTCGATAAATAAAAGAATCGCTGACTTCCGATATTGTCGTTCCCGACAAGACCATAGCTTCCCCTTACCTTCAGACGGGTGATCACATTGGCCACAGGGCCGTCCCAGAACTTCTCACGGCTGACAACCCAGCCCGCACCGATCGTTGGAAAAAAGCCCCAGCGGTGATTGGCCGCAAAACGCTCCGATCCGTTATACCCAAAGTTCCCCTCCAGGTAATAACGGCCGTCATAAGAATAACTCGCCCTCCCCGCAAAACCCAGGTTGCGGTAAGGCAGCGACGCCAGCAGGCTGCCCGCATTGCCATACAGGGTCTGTTCCCTCGTTCCGATAAGCGAACCGCTCACATTATGTTTTCCGAAACCGCGGCTATACTCGACATCCCCCTGCATATACACGTAGGTATAAACCGTCTTCGTCCCTTCTGAATAACCAAGGAACTCCTGGGCAGCCCCCGGCGTATTGTTCAGCCAGTCGAGCGTATATTTATTACTTGCCTGATCGTAACTGCCTACCGTATAATAAAACGGCTTATAGGCCCTCGTAAGATCGAAATAGGAATACCGGTTCGTACTGAAGATGCCATGAAAAGAAAGCCCCTTCGTCAAAAACCCAAAGTCCTGGTTCAACTCGAACTGCGCCGACATCCTCGATTCGGAAAAAGTCTTATACCCCTCCATCAGATCCGCATAAGGATTGTCCTGTAAAGACTGGGTGGTCGTCAACGAGTTGCCAAAGAGGATATGCTTGGTCAGCAGGTTCGCGCTGTCCGGCGCAAAGAAGGCGGGAAACGAGACAGGACTTGTATGCAGCACTTTCGAATAAAGATCGGTAGCCAGCCCCGAAGCGTCGCTCGTGATAGGGCCCGTATAATCATTAAAGTTACCCCAAAGCCGGACAACCGCTTCCGTCGTTTTGGTGATCTTCACATTCACGTTCGAACGCAGCTGATAGTTCTCGAACTTCATCCCCGAGTTGAAGTTGTTGACCGGGTTTACCTGTAATATCCCGTTGTCGCGGCTATAGCTGCCCGATATATAATATCGGGTAAGATCATTCCCGCCCTGAACGCTGAAATCACCACGGTTCGTGGGCGTTCTCGCCTTAAACAGCATCTTCATCCAGTCTACCGCCGGATAAACATAAGGATTGCTGCCCGGGCTGTGATCAAGCGTGGCCTGGCGGTTCAGGATATCATTGGGTGTGTAAAAAGGAGCATTGAGCGGGAATCTCGTGGTGATCGCCTCGTTATAGCCCTTCATATAAGTGATAGGGTCCGCCAGCTGGATATTCTTTGTGGGTTCCGAGATCGAGCTCTCCAGCCGGATATTCACCTTCGCCTTTCCGGCCTTACCTTCTTTGGTAGTAACCAATATTACGCCGTTTGCGCCCCGCGCTCCATATAGAGCGGCAGCACTGGCATCCTTCAGGATCGAAAAACTCGCGATGTCGTCGACCTGCAGACGGGCCAGGTCATTTGCCGTCAGTTCGATATTATCAACCAGGATCAGCGGGGAAGCACTATACCCCAATGTCGTTACCCCACGGATAAAGAAGGAAGCATTGTCGGCGCCCGGCTGCCCGGCGCGTTGAAAAGAAATAACCCCGGCCACCTGTCCCGCCAATGCGGTCGTCAGGTTACTCGACGGTATCTTCAGCGCTTCCGGGTCGATGGAGCTGACCGACCCAACGACGGCCTCTCGCCGTTGCTTTCGGCCGAACGCCGTAACGATCACCTCATCATTCGTACTCTTGATCGGAATCAGGACCACCGTTAAAAAAGGAATGGGCTTATCGATCACAAAATGTTGTTCGACAAAGCCCACAAAAGATATCGCCACATCCGACCCCTTCGGCACGTCCAGG
>JAATGQ010000129.1 GCA_015654595.1 Chitinophagales bacterium
CCCGGCTGTGCGGCCCGAGCCTGCGGTCGATGCCAATCTTGCGCCCGAACGGCCCCGCGCCCTGCCGACACAGCCCTTCATCCTCCGGCTTCCCCTGCCCGTCCGCGTCGCCGACGACGTGCCGGCATCAACTCATCCAAAAGTAAAGCCGCCCTCTCGTCCCCGAGAAGCGTTACCAACTCTTTTCGCTGATTGTCCGTCAACGTCCCGACCAGGTAAAGTGATAATAAATAGCGAAGTTGATCCTTCATCATTAATAAAGACGCAGCAAATAAAATATACTGAGTAGCAGAATGAAAAAAAATTTAAAAAAGTCCGCCCATCAACAAAATAACAAGCAATGTATCCCCCAAATACTCCTGTAAATAAGCCCGTAAAAAGGCCACAGCCTTTATAATATATTGGGCAACAGTGTCCTTGTGCATTCCCAGCCGCTCGGCTATCTCCTCGTGCGTCAACCCCTCCAACCGGCTCATCCGAAACACCTGCTGCCGCCGCTCCGGCAATAAACTGATCCCTTTTAATAACAGCTCATAATGCTGCCGCCGCTCCACCCACAGATCTGGTCTCAACCTGTTCTCCTCCACATCCTGCTCCGCTACAAACTCGGGCCTGCTCAACTTCTTACGCAATGCCGAAACCGTCGTATTGCGGGCAAGAATAAAAAGCCAGTTCTCGAAGTTGTCTAATTCTTTGACCCGCTGGCGGTTCGTCCAGACCCTTAAAAACACATCCTGCGTCAATTCCTCCGCCTCTTCCGCAGACTTCAGCCAGGCTAACGCACGCCCGTAAACCGACCTCCAATAAAGACGGATCAGCTCGGCAAAAGCCATTTCATCCCCTTCTGCAACACGCAGCAAGCGGGCAGGGTCATGATATGTAGTGGTGTCCCGATGCAATTCTGCTGCCGAAAATAAAATAAAACTGCTTACCCGTCCGCAAAAAAAATTTGCAAGCATCAGCTTGCGTATTTATATTTGCAAGCACATACTTGCATATTATGGATTACCGCAGAGACGTCTTCCACGCCATAGCCGACCCAACGCGCCGCGAAATAATCGACCTGCTGGCCAAAAGCCCTCTTAACCTCAACGCACTCGCAGAAAACTTCGACGTCAGCAGACAAGCCATCTCCCTGCACGTAAAAGTCCTCATCGAATGCGGACTCATCGAAGTCACCCAACAAGGAAGAGAAAGACATTGTAAAGCCCGACTCGACCAGCTCAACGAAGTCGCCGCATGGGTCGAACAATACAAACAACACCTTGAAAGTAAACTCGATTCGCTCGAATCGTATCTCCTCAAAATGAAAAAACAACGCCATGACAAATCAGGAAAAAAGTAACGCCGCCGCAACAACCGCGAGCACTAACGCTGCCGCAACCGCCGCCGCCGCAAAAACCGTGAGCACTAACACCGCCGCAACCACTACCACCGGCACCGCCCCAAGCGACAACCAGGCCGACGCCGACGCCGTAAACACAAACCCAGGCGCAACATCCAACACAGCGCCCAGTCCCACCGCCGACCGCGAACTAACGCTCTCCCGCATCCTCCCCGCCCCCATCGATCTCGTATGGGAAGCCTGGTCGCAGCCAGAACATATCGCCAGCTGGTGGGGCCCTAACGGCTTCTCCACCACCATCCACGTTATGGAATTCCGGCCCAATGGCGAATGGAACCTCGTCATGCACGGCCCCGACGGCACAGACTATGACAACAAAAGCATCTTCACGGAGATCATTCCCTTCAAAAAGATCGCCTACCAACACCTTACGTGGCCCAACTTCCTCACCACCGTCGAATTCGAAGACCTCGGCGAAGCAACCCGCATCACCTGGCACATGCTCTTCGACTCACCCGAAACGTTTATCCAGGTAGTACAACTTCACAAAGCGGATCAGGGCCTGCAACAAAACGCCGACAAACTGATCACCTACCTGGCTAAAATGAAATAAGCCGCCGCCATAATACTAATAATCCTAGTATATACAGCAGGCTGTCTTGGTAATCTATCGCCTATTTTAACAGATTGCTAAGTACAGCCTATCGCTGCAACGACTATTTTTTACGCGTCAAATTTAACCACACAAAAGCCGTCATGAAACTAACTCTGCCCTCGCCGGGCATCGCCCCGGCAGTAATGCATCTTAGTGCCCTTATCACTCTGACCATCCTTACTTCCTGCAGCAAAAGCCACAACGCAGCACCCGTACTTACGGCTAATTTTCCATCCAACGTTAACGTATATACGTCTGTTACAGCGACCGGTCCCAACGGCGACTCCGCCATGTATTTTATCAATAAAAAGGAATACCCGCTGTCCAGCGGACTGACGACCGCCGGCGCAACAGGAATCGCCGTCTCTGGATCGGACGTCTACGTCGCCGGCTACGAACGCATCAACAGCAGCATCGCCGCCCGCTTATGGAAAAACCAGGTCGCCGCAACGCTCTACCAGGGCTCCGGCGACTCAAAAGCCTCCGGCATCGCTATCTCCGGCGCCGACGTCTATATCACCGGTTATATCACCAACGGCGCCCATACTCAACCGGTCTACTGGAAGGACGAACAACTCTTCACCCTGCCCATCTCCGGCCAGAACGGCGCCGCCACAGGCATCTGTATCTCGGGAGCTGACCTCTATATCTCCGGTGTCGACTCCGCCAACGGAACAGTCAACGCCTGTTACTGGAAAAATGGCCAGGAAACGCTTCTCCCTAGCGCCCTGCCCTATACGCTTGCTTCAGGTATCGCCGTCAACGCAACAGGCGTCAATGTCGTGGGCACCTCCGTCAGCAGCGACCAGTTCTCTTTTGTAAACGCACAGTCCTGGTCCAATAACAGTCCCGTCACCCTGCAAGGCAATACGGATACCACCCATAGCTCCGCCACCTGCATCTATGTCAATGGCTCGGATGTCTACATCGGCGGAGAAAAGGATAACGCGGCAGCCTACTGGAAAAATGGCGCCCCAATCTCCGTCAGCGAAGGACCAGGCGGCCAGATCAACGCCATCACTTCATACAACAACCAGCTGTTTGCCGCAGGAGCACAAGTTAATAACACCTATACCCTGGCCTGCGTCTGGATCAATGCCGACAACGTTCCGGTTAACTTTAACGGCGCCTTTGCAACCGCCACCGGCATCGTAGTGACAGGCAACTGATAGCAATAAGCCTCTTGTAGTACTAATACTACAAGAGGCTTTTATCTTTTGGAAAAACTCCATGAAAATCCCTACTACGTATACTTAATCTCAGTGTTTCACGTTATCTTATCATAACTATTCACCCGGATGACAGCAGTCCATCGTATCCTATACGCTCTTTTCTTCTGCCTCCCTCTCTTCGCTTTTCCACAACCCTTTGCGCGTAAGTTTTCGCACTATAGCACGACGAACGGACTATCCCAAAGCAACGTAACCTGCATCCTGCAGGACAAATTGGGTTTTTTATGGTTCGGAACCCAGAACGGCCTCAACCGCTACGACGGCTATACCTTCACGATCTATCGCAACGATCCGAAAGACCCCTCCAGCCTTTCCAACAACTACGTCAAAGCCATCCAGCAAGACGAGAACGGCAACCTCTGGATCGCTACATGGGGAGGCGGGATCAACCGCTTCGACCGCGATAAAGGCAAATTCGTTCGCTATACGCACAACACTACACAAAACAGCCTCTCGGATAATTTTGTCAGCAGCCTTCGCCCCGACGGAAAAGGAAATATCTGGATAGCGACCGAGAACGGCGGATTGAACCAGCTAAACTTACACTCCGGCCAGTTTAACATATTCCGCTGCGATTCAACCGACAAAAAAAGCATCGCCGACAACTATGTGACCGACGTCCTCGTCGACCACCTGGGCCATATCTGGACAGCTACGCTCAATGGCGGCATCGGCGTCCTCGACACCAGCAAAAAAAAATTTACCCGATACCAGCATAAAGACAATATGCCCGGATCGCTTTGCTTCAATAACGTTCGCTGCCTGATGGAAGACAGCAAACACCAGATCTGGATCGGTACCCGCGGCGGAGGACTCGACCTCTTCGAACCAGCAACAGCAACTTTCCAGCATTTTAAAAACATTCCCCACAACCCTGCCAGCCTCAGCTGCGACATAGTATTCAGCCTCGAAGAAGACGCCTTCGGACAACTTTGGGTAGGAACGGAGAACGGCGGTATCAGCATCTACGACCCGCATACCCGCCAGTTCAGCACCTGCGCGCACGACGACATCGACAACTCCTCGCTGACCAACAACTCCATCTACTCGCTCTACAGGGACATACAAAACAATATCTGGGTCGGTACCTACAGCGGCGGTATCAACCTCTGGAATAAAGACATGTCCCTCTTCCCCCACTACCGGAAAGACATGTCGCCCGCCACGCTTAACAGCAACGATATCCTTGCCTTTTACGAAGACCCGAAAGGAAATATCTTCATTGGAACAGACGGCGGCGGCCTCGAATACTATAACCCGCACACGGACCGCTTCACCCATTTTACCCACCAGGACGGAAATCCCAATACCATCACCAGCAATTATGCGATCTCGCTGGCTTCCGACCGGCATGGCAATACCTGGGTCGGCACCGTCGGAAAAGGCATCGATATCCTCGACGCCCGAAACCGTGTCGTCCGGGTGATCCACAACGATCCGCGAAACATCAACAGCCTCAGCGGTGACAACGTAGCCGCAATGACAAGAGACATCGACGGTAATATGTGGATCTCCGCCTATGGCCAGGGTCTAAACCGCTACGACCCCGACCACAACAACTTCACCCGCTATACGCTCCAGCACGGTGATATCAGCAGCAACCGCATCCAATGCCTGCTCAGCGACCTTTCCGGCAATATCTACATCGGCACCTTCGACAAGGGACTGGATCTATATATAAAAAGGACCCACAGCTTCCAGCACTTCGTTCATACCGACTCCGCCAATAGCCTTTGTAACAACAACATCAACTGTCTGATGAAAGACAACAAAGGCTATATCTGGATCGGCACAGGCTCAGGCCTGAACCGCCTCGACGCCCATACCGGCGAATTCAAAGCCTGGTACACGGAAGACGGACTGGCCGACAATACCATCATGGGCATGAGCCAGGACCACGAAGGCAATATCTGGGTCAGCACGCTGAAAGGGATTTCGCGCTATTGCCCAAAAAACAACAAGTTCAAAAGCTTCTCCATCGCCGATGGTCTGCAAGGCGACGAATTCAAAGCACACTCCGCCCTTTGCGCTTCCGATGGCCGGCTTTATTTTGGCGGCTCCAACGGATTCAACGCCTGGTATCCCGACAGTATCCACGAATCGCACTTCGATCCGCCGCTCGTCTTCACCCGCTTCTTGTTGTTCAACAAAGAATCAGGCATCGCACACGAAGACAAAGACAATTCTCCACTAAAGAAAGATATCTCGCTGACACAGGAGATCACCCTTCCCTACTCGGCGACCTTTATCACGCTTGAATTCGCATCGCTCAATTACACCTTCCCAAGAAAAAAACAATACGCCTGGCAGCTCGAAGGCTTCGATAAGAACTGGATCGAATCCGGTACCCGCCACTCGGCAACTTATACCAATCTCGACCCAGGCGCCTATACCTTCAAAGTCAAAGGATGGAATAGCCGCGGCGCATGGTCCGACCATATCGCAGAAGTAAAACTCATTATCCTCCCGCCCTGGTGGCAAACATGGTGGTGCCGCATCCTCTCAGTCCTTGCCTTCGCCGCGCTGCTGTACGGACTCCACAGAAGAAGGGTCATACGCATACAAAAACAACAGGTCGTACTCGAAAAACTGGTTGCCGAACGTACCTACCAGGCCGAATCTGCCAACCGCGCCAAGAGCGCCTTCCTGGCCACGATGAGCCATGAGATACGCACTCCCCTCAATGGCGTCATCGGTATGTCCTCCCTCCTCTTTCACACCAACCTTACGACGGAACAAACGGAATACGCCAACACCATACACTCCTGCGGTGAAAGCCTGATGTCCATCATCAACGATATCCTCGACTTCTCTAAAATAGAAGCCGGCAGCATGGAGCTGGATCCAAAAGAATTTGACCTCCAGCGCTCTATCGAAGAAGTCCTCGACGTCTTCTCCGGTAAAGCATCCAAAGCGAATATCGACCTCATCTACGAGGTCAACCCCGATGTCCCCGCACAGATCATCGCCGACGACGTTCGCCTCAGACAAGTACTGATGAACCTCGTAGGCAATGCGGTAAAGTTCACCAAACAAGGGGAAGTCTTTATCAACGTCCGCCTGCTCAAGCAGGAAGACGATAAGCTGCGCCTCGAATTCGTAGTCCGCGACACCGGCATCGGTATTCCCGAAGACAAGATCGGAAGACTCTTCAAAGCCTTCTCCCAAGCCGATTCTTCCATCAACCGTCAATACGGCGGCACCGGACTCGGTCTGGCGATCAGCGAAAAACTCGTAAAATTAATGGGGGGAGACATCCATGTACAAAGTACGGATGGAGTCGGTACGACCTTCACTTTCCATATACAAGCAGGGCTGGGCCACTCTGTCCCAGCCCATCCACCGGCAATCCCGATTGCCCGGATCGAAAACAAGACGGTCCTCGTTGTCGACGACAACCAGACAAACCTGACCATCCTGAACCGCCTGCTTACGCAATGGAAGCTAAAACCGGTCCTCGCCGCCTCCGGCAGCGAAGCGCTTACGCTGCTCCAACAAAAGCGCTCCATCGATCTCGTTATCTCGGACCTTCACATGCCGGAGCTCAACGGGATCGAGCTGACGCAAAAGATAAAGGAATTTAAACCAGGCCTACCAGTATTGCTTCTTAGCTCCATCGGAAAAGAACTGGCCAGACAACACGCCCAGCTCTTCCACGCGATACTCAACAAACCCGTCAAACACAATATACTCCGGAAAAACATCATCAGCGTATTCAACGACGGCAGCCAGGCGCACAGCGACTACAACGACGGCAAGCCCAAACTGCTGGGCAACCTAGCAGCCGAAAACCCCGTCAATATCCTCGTCGCAGAAGACAACATCTTCAACCGGCACCTCATAGAAACGGTTCTCCAAAAACTGGGCTATACGCCGACCATCGTAGAGAACGGCGAAGAGGCCTGCCAGCTGCTGCAGCAACAGTCCTTTGGACTGGTACTGATGGACGTGCAGATGCCCGTTATGGATGGCCTTACCGCCACCCGGCTGATCCGGCAGCTCTCTATACCCCAGCCCGCCATCATCGCAATGACAGCGGAAGCACAGGAAGAAGACCGCCAGACCTGTCTCCAAGCAGGGATGGACGACTATATCAGCAAACCGCTGCAACTCGAAAAACTCGTCGCACTGCTGAAAAGATGGGCCGCAGAAAAATGTATATCCTGACCGTCCGCGCCGCTGGAGAAGTGAGCCCCGCGTCTGCGACGCTCACTTCTCCCTCACATATTTCTCAATTATCTCGCGATCCACCCCCTCACTCTCCACCTTCTCCACCCCGCGTTGTATCAACGTATCGCCTACAATACTTACCTTAAATTTAAAAGGCTTTCCCTCCCAGTTATGATCGGAATAATAGTCTAAATTCTCCGTATACTCATCCCCATTCAGCGTATAACTACCACCCCCCGCGTCAAAATGATTCGAGGAATCCTTCACCGGATTCAAATCATGCTTCAAAAAAGCAAAATGGGAGTCATTGACGATCTTGATAAACTTCGTCCCCTTTGTATAATCCGTCACCGAAGAAACTCCTTTTGTGATAGTGGTCCCGGATAACAAACGCCAGGTACCCTTAAGACGGATAGAAGGAGCGGACGAACCGGAATGACAAGCTGCAAAAAGCACCACGGCAGGCAATAGTTGTTTTGGCTTCATATTCTAAATATACAAAGCATCCCCCGGCTGAAAAAATGACCTAACTTGCCAGCATGATCCACTTCGGGCAGATAGGCGTTGCCCTATTCCTGCTGGCAGGCGTAATGGCCGCCATCCGCTTCAAAAAACTTACCCCCGCAGCCGCCGTCACCGGCGGACTGCTGGGGGCTTTCTTATACCTGGGTTGTGGTATAATGGGTCTCGCTCTCATGGCCCTCTTCTTCCTGCTCGGGACCCTTTCCACTTCCTGGAAAAAAGAACGCAAACAAACCCTCGACGGCAACGCCGCCCACCAGCCCACCCGGAAAACCGGCCAGGTCGTAGCCAACGCCGGCGTCGCCGCCGCCTGCAGCCTGCTTGGATTCCTCCTCCCCGATAAAAGCGCCCTTTTCCAGACCATGATGGCCGGCAGCTTTGCCGCAGCTACCGCCGATACGCTATCCTCGGAACTGGGCACGGTCTATGGCCGCCGCTTCTTCAATATCCTTACGCTAAAACCCGACCAGAAAGGCCTCGACGGCGTCGTCAGTATTGAAGGCACAATAACAGGCCTCGCCGGCGCTGCCCTCATAGGACTCGTCTATACCCTCAAAGAACAACACCTGCTCATCCTCACCATCGCCGGGTTCATCGGTAATATATTCGACTCCATCCTCGGCGCCACCCTCGAAAGAAAAGGCTTCCTCAACAACGACATGGTCAACTTCCTGAATACGCTAACCGGCGCACTCACAGCCGCTGTGCTATTAGCCTGGTAACGCCGCCCGGCTGCTGCGAAAACGGGTAAAAATATCCAGAGTAAAATGCTAAATTAATTAGCAAACTACTTATATTTGTAATGCCCTTACAACAATGCGGGGCGTACTCACCAAAAACCATGATCATTAAGCCTCATCCGTTCAAAGAAAAGCCAGCCACACCAGGCTGGCTTTATTCTTTTCATGAAACGATAAAAAAGACAAAAGAAAATTAAATTGAATTTGACCTTGGACTTCATGTAAAAAATCGGCCACAACCCGCCACCACAAAGGATTTTATAATTATTTTTATAGCTTTGAGATAATAGAATTAACAGTAAGTTGATTTACGCAAGGACGAAAAGCATAGTATCTTTGATTTATCAAACAACGAGATACCAACTACTCAATATAAAGAGTTCGAAGATTTTTCATATGGCAAGCAATCGTTAGAGGTCGACTGTTTCTACAGTGGACCTTTTTTTTTGCCCGCTATTTCCATCCTGCACTATCCTGTACTATGCGTGCATTCCAAAGCAGACGCAACAAAAGACCAGATAAAATGACCTATATAAAAACTGAAATCCCCAGCAATAATGCCGGGGACTCAGCTTCCTATATGTAACACGCGCAGTATGCTCTCTTAGAAGAACCAGCTGGACAACTGTGACCTGCTGGCCTGAAACCAACGCTGAGCCGGCTTCGGTGTATTATCAACGATCTCGCTCTCGACCCTCTTCACCGACACCCCAATCATATTCTTTGCTGTCATACGCTCACGCATTTCGACAGAGATATTTTCATTGTTCATGATCGCTTCGACATCCGTCTGCAGTGTTGCAATTCCTCTGATCTTCACAAAGAAGTCCATTCCCTTCTTGAAGAAATCCAACTTAGCAGGCATCTCTTTATCATACGCATCGATATGCTTCCCAGGCTTAGGGATCGCGAACCAAACATCACCCTCCGCATCTACTTCTACATCAGAGATCATATGCGTGGGAAGCTTTATGATCGAAATACTTTCAGTAAAAAACAGCGCACTGTTCAACTCCATAATCCTGCTCTTCATTACTTTCATCTCTTGTTCCTGGGCAGCGGGTGTCATAGTTAATCGTTTGGGTAAAGATTATTTTTTCGTTATCGCTTCGGATGCCGGGTGTAAGTCAATTGGCATACCAGTTTACAATTATTTGATTATCAATATTATAAAAATGGAACGGCCGATCTTTTTCGTCCCAGATTGGGAGGAGCTTTCCAATTTCTGCCAACGCCTGTCTTTTTCATTCATCTTTGCAGCGCATAGCATTGGCACACGATAGAAAGACACCACTATATATTATTATGAAACCAGGAATTGGCCTTCTATTACTATGTATTCTATCCATACCCGCTTTCGCATGGCAAACTCTTCCACTGGATACGGTGCCCGGAAAAAAGGAATATGTCCCCTCTTTTAATATAAACCTGCCGCACAAGGATACTACCGCTACGCCAAAAAATCTGCTGGCCTTTCCTTTTGCCGTTCGCTCTCTTGAAACAAGCTGGGGCTTCGGCGGTATCGTCGCCCGCTTCTTCAAAGCGGAAAAACACGATACTTCTATACGTACCTCAGACGTCAACATACCACTCCAACGCCTTCTCCGTCCAACTCCGCGAAGCCTTTTAAGACAAAAAGACTTACCTTAGCCGGATGCCCGAAGGCCAAACAAATGAGAAATTCCTGCTTACGCAGGTCGCTGCTGGAGACGAGCTCGCCTTCCGTGAACTATTCACCGCCTACCACGAAAAACTAGCCCTCTATATCTTCCAGCTTACC
>JAATGQ010000072.1 GCA_015654595.1 Chitinophagales bacterium
GAAGCGGCGGGCGTCGATCCGGTGCTGGACGTCGATCCGGTGACCGAGGGGGTTGCGGCGGCAGGCATCGATCCGGCTGAAGCGGCGGCCCCAAATGCAGGGGTTGCATCGCCGGGCGTCGATCCGGTGACAGCAGAGGTTGCAGCGGAAGCAGCGGCTGCGGGATTCACCGGTGTAGCATAAGCCTGCTGCGAAAAATCCAATTTATATACATCCCCGCGTCTGCCCGAGGGCGTAAACGCAGCGAGCTTTATCGTCTGTGCATGATCGATGATGACCGGCTTGTCAAGGATCGCAGACCCCGTCGAGTCGGTAGCCGAGGTCAAGCCAGGCGCCGTCGGCGCCGATCCATCGGTCGTATACCTTAGCGTCAAACCCGCCGCTGGCGCCTCTGCCCAAAGCGATGCGGTATCTACGAAGACGCGACGCTCCGCCATCCCCAGCACATCGGGAAGCCGGTAGCCCACTCCCATCCGGTCCAGCCGCGGGAGCTGCTTGCCCAATCGGTGCAAATAGGAATCATAAAGATCTCTATGCGTCCAAGCCACTTCGGCAAGCGCGCTGAGACGTGGCATGAGCAGGTAGTCGGCCCGGCCTTCCGTCGGCACCTTCTCCGTCCAAAGCGCAGCCTGAACGCCAATGATCCTGCGGGTCTCGGCGGGTGTAAGCCGATAAATGGAATCCACCGGGTTGTAGTGATAGACAGCCGACAGACTCGTCTTGTCGGGTATCGCATCGAAATACAATGGGCCGTCGGCTACCATCACCACTTTATTGCCGTTCGCGGCAGCCTTCTTTGGCGCCGTTCTTACCCATGTCCTCCAGAACATCACCATCGCAGAAGAGTCGATGCCGCCTTCGACGACCTCATCCCAGCCAACGACGGTCTTGCCTTTCTTACGAAGGAAGGCCTCGATATAATTGTTGAAATAGCTTTGAAGACCCGCCACCGTTGCAATATGATGATCCTTCATGAACTGCTGCGCAGCGGGTGAGTTTTCCCAGGCAGCGCGTGCAACCTCATCCCCGCCGATATGGATATAGCGGGAAGGGAACAGCTCGGCGATCTCGCTAAAGATATCTTCGGCGAATTTCAGACTTGCTTCTGTAAAGGGGCACATCGGCGTAGAGAAACCCTGACGCCAGTCGTTACCCTTCGCGCCATCACAGGTCAGCCAGGGATAAAGCGCGATGGCCGCCATCATGTGACCGGGCATGTCGACCTCGGGGATGATCTCGATATGTCTTGCCGCAGCATAGCGGGTGATCTCGCGCATCTCTTCCTGCGTATAGAAGCCGCCGTACTTTCCGTCGCTCGCCCGGATATGTTTTGGATCGATCTCCATGTCGGGGTTATCGGTCTCTTTTGCCAGCTTCCTGCAAAGGGAGTCCTGGTCGTTGAACGTACGCCAGCCGCCTTCTGCAGCAAGCCGGGGATACTTCTTTATCTCGATCCGCCAGCCCTGATCATCGGTCAGATGCAGGTGCAGCTTGTTCAACTTATACAGGGCCATGATGTCGATGTACTTCTTCAGGTAGTCGGTCGAGAAGAAATGCCGCGACACGTCAAGGTGCATCCCGCGCCAACTGTAGGCGGCGCTGTCTAGGATCTCGGCGCCGGGAATGATCAGCTTCGTTCCTTTTCCGTCTTCTACTTCCGCGGGGAGTAATTGCCGCAAGGTTTGCAGCGCGTCGAACATACCGGCGGTGGTTCTTGCCGACAACACGACTTCTTTATTCGTGACGCTGATCCTGTATGCTTCCAGTCCTCTCAGCGTGACGTCCTGCTGTAAGAAGATGCGATGGGCGCCTGCCGCGGGAAAAGCCGCCGCGCCGAGGTAATGACCCAGCAGACGCGTCAACTCGGCCTTCTCGAATGGAAAGGGGCCTTTTAGCTGGATGGAAGTGTGGCGGTCGAGAACAAAGGAATCGTTTGTCGCCGTTGCCTGCTGCGGATAGGGTATCAGCGGCAGGTCGCCCCCGGCGTCAGATGAATGCGGTTCCGCAGTTTGTGCGCGCATGGCCGGCGCTTGTGCGCGTGCCATCGGCGTCTGTGCCTGCACGAAAGAAACGACCAATAGGGTTGCGAATAAGAGCCTTAACTGTTTCATTACTTTATTTTACGTCAAAATGAAATTTACCTGGAGCAGCATCCCCGGCAAGAGGCATCCTGCCCTTTGGCAATATAAGCACCGCCTTCGTATAGGGCGGCACGGTAACATCGACATGCAGCCCGGTCTCGTCCCGCTTCCATTGGATAGCCGCGGGACCATTCGGGGTATAATAGCTTGCCTCCGCCGCATCGATTTGATGAGGCAGCCCCGGTTCAAACTCGATCGTGCTCCAGCCCAGGCCGGCAGGTCGTATACCCGCGACATAGCGATAGAACCAGGCGCTGATCGATCCAAACATGGGATGATCATGCGAAAAGGTGTTGTCGCTATACTCCCAGTGCTCCCAAAGGGTAGTCGCGCCCCGTTCCAGCATATAGCCCCAGCCGGGAAAGCTGCGCTGCTGCGCAATCCGGACCGCCACATCGGTATAGCCCTCGCGCGAAAGTATCTCCAGCAGGGAAGAGGTTCCAAAGATACCGGTCCGAAGATGGAAATCGGCCTTTTCTATTTCCTCCAGCAGCACTTTCACCGCCATTTTTTGTTTATCGGCTGGCAGCACGCCAAAAGCCATGGCGATGGCCTGATCCGCCTGGGTATGATGACCTACAAAGCCGGTCGTGCTGTCATAGAAATTCCTGAGCCAGATTTGCTGGATCGTATCGGCAAGGGTCGCATACAAGGCCGCATCGTTTTCATACCCAAGGCTCGCCGCCAGCAGCTCCATCAGCCTTGCGTTCGCATAAAAAAATGCCGTGCCCGTGATAGCGGGCTCCTGGGGATCGAGACTCTCGTGGTCGCTGATATCGGGCGTAACGATATGATCGGGTGCGTGAACGTCGATAAAGTGAACCCAGGCCTTTGCCTTCTCATAGTTGGCCGCAACGAATGCAGTGTCGCCATAGTTGAGATAGATCTGCCACAAAAGATCTGGCAGGACCGTCCCCCAGCCAATAGGGCCGGTGGTCGGGGTCTGGCCTCCATCCGCGATACCGACATAGGGCGCGGTTTCGGGCAGTCCTCCATCGGATTGCTGCGCGTCTGTATAATCCTCTACAACCTTTTTGTAAAAGGCATGCATGTCGAAATTGTAGATCATCGACCGGCAGGTAGCGACGATATCCCCGCCATAACCCAGTTTCTCGCGGTGCGGACAATCGGACTGAACGCTGGAAAGGTTATTAAGAAAGGTTCTGACACACAATTGTTGTATCTGGTTGAGGGTCGTATCGCTGCAATAAAAGTTGCCGGCCTGGGCGACATTGGCGTGGAGCGGGATACCGATGATATCGATATTTGTCGGCACGCCAGGATAACCCTGAAGCTCGACATATCGAAATCCATGAAACGCAAATTTTGGCATAAACACGTTCAGGCCAGTGTCGCAGATCAGCTCATCCTGCTGAAAGACGGTATCAGGTGCCCCAGGACCTCCTACTCCTCTGCCCTTTATCTGCCCCGCCACACTGGTCATCCCGTTGAGCGAACCATCGGGATATAATAGCTCGCCATAGCGGATGCGGATATGCTCGCCCTTCCGGCCCTGCGGGACCGTCAGCATGATCGTACCGGTAAAGTTGACACCCATATCCGCGATAAAACGGTTGCCGCCCACTGGCCGGATACTCACCGGACTCATAAGGGAGCCCCTCGTCATGGGCGGCTGCACCATCGGTTTCAGTTCACCGCCGGGCGCATCGACCAGCACTACCGGACGCCAGCCGCGTTGTTGTCCCGCCGGTGTATTCCAGTGGAGGTCCTGCCGGCGGGCATCAAAGACGGAGCCCAGGTAGACGTCGTTGCTTACCAGCGGCCCCTCTTTTGTCACCCAGCTGGCATCGGAAACGATATTTTCTTTTCGGCCATCTTTGTATATGATCTGCAAGTGCGCGATCAGCCTTGGTTCGCCGGTCGCGAGATAGTCGCGCATGCTGAGATGCCCCCACATCCTTAGCGGCGCGAGGTTGTACCAGCCATTGCCCAGTTCGACACCAAGGACATTGGCTCCGGGCCGGATCATGGCAGTAACATCAAAGCCGTTATAGGGTATTGTTTTCCGATAGTCTGTCCAGCCGGGGTCCAGGAAGTTATCGCCGACCTGTCCACCATTGATCGAAGCCTCGTAACAGCCGAGGCCGGTGATCTCCAGCGTGGCCTGACGGACGGCTCCCTTGACTTGAAAAGGCTTACGAAAAAGCGGTCCGCTATTGGCTTTTCCGGCGCCAATCCAATGGGCAGCCCCCCAGTCAGCTTTTGGCTGAGCGGCCGCAGTCAACGACAACAGGAGCACAACGGCAACAAGCCTTATCAAGGATGGTCTATTTTACTTCAAAGTGATAAACTCCTGATCCAACTTCCACGGCGGTATAACCGGGTTCCCTGGCAGGTTCTGCATTCATTCCTGTATGAACGCTCAGGGGCGTTCCCCCTTCTGTGATCTTATCGGAAGTCCCGGGAATATAGATGATAGCCGATGTATTCGCCGGGATCACCACGTCTTCGATGAAGGCTGCGCCGTCCTTTTTCCAGTGGCTGCTGACCAGTCCATACGGGGTCTTATAGTCGGCATTGGCATAAGTGAGATCACCGCCGGGATGCGGCATGATCTTGATCTTCTTATAGCCAGGTCCGTCTTCGTAAGTATCGATGCCCGCCATCACGCGGTACATCCAGTCGCCGATCGCGCCATAGGCATAGTGGTTAAAGCTGTTCATGCCCGCGTCCTCGAATGTGCTGTCTGTCTTTTGCCCATCCCATCTTTCCCAGATGGTCGTAGCTCCCATTTTCACGGGGTAGAGCCAGCTGGGGTAGCTTTGCTGCAGCAACAGCGTATAAGCGACATCGGTATGACCATAGCGGCTCAGGACATGACACAGATACGGCGTCCCCAGGAAGCCGGTGGTGAGATGATCCTTGTAGTCATGGATATTCTTTACCAGCCTGTCGGCCGCAGCGGCGCGGATATCTTCGGGTAAAAGATCGAATTGCAGCGCCAGCACATATGCGGTCTGGGTAGCGGCGACCATTCTTCCGCCCGGTGTCACGTATTCACGCAGGAAGGCTGCTTTTACCTGGTCCAGCAGGTCCTGGTATTTCTTTACGTCATCGCTTTTACCCAGGACACCCGCCGCCTTTATCGTCAGTTGGAGGGAGTAGGCAAAGAAAGCTTGCGCGATCAGGTATTGGTCGGTGATCGCGGCCCGCTCGCCATGGCCTTCGGGATAATAAGACAGCCAGTCGCCAAAATGCCCGCCCCTGTTCCAGAGGTGGTTGGTGCTGTGCTCGTCCATGAAGCGGATCCAGGCTGTCATGCTCGGGTATTGGTCGGCGAGGATCTTTTTGTCGCCATAGACGAGGTACATGGTCCATGGCGCGATGGTGGCGACGTCGGACCAGCCCGCAGAACCGCCTTCGTCGGGGCCCAGCACATTGGGAACCACGTGCGGCACGGCTCCGCTGGCAAACTGGTCAGCCGCTACATCCTTCAGCCATTTTGCAAAGAAATTCTCGACGTCGCGGTTAAAGGAAGCGGTCCGGCAGAAGACCTGTGCGTCGCCCGTCCATCCAAGCCGCTCGTCACGCTGTGGGCAGTCGGTCGGGACGTCGAGGAAGTTGCCTTGCTGCCCCCAGATGATATTGTGTTGCAGCTGGTTCAACATCGGGTTGCTGCAGCTGAACGTGCCCGTTACAGGCATGTCGGAATAGAGCGCAGTCGCTTCGAACATATCGGCGGTCAGCGGGCCATGAACGCCTTCGACGTGGACATAGCGAAAGCCCTGCCAGCTAAAGTGCGGCTCGAAGGTCTCCGTGCCTTTGCCGGAGAGGATATAGATATTTTCCTGCTTCGCGCTGCGGAGGTTGGTGGTGTAGAAGTTGCCTTTCTTGTCGAGTACTTCGGCGTGGTAGAGTTTTATACTGTCGCCGGCATTGCCTTTTATTCTGACGCGGACAAAGCCAACGAGGTTTTGACCAAAATCGAGGACCTGCTCACCAGCGGGAGTGGTGAAGATATTCACGGGTTTTAGCGTCTCGTGTTTGCGCACGGGTTCATTCCATGTCGCGACCAGGTTCTGATATTCTGTACCGGCAGCATTTACGCCGGACCATTGGGTGTCGTCGTAGCCTGACGCGTTCCAGCCGCCTTTTTCCTTACGGGCGTCGATCGTCTCGCCGTTGTAGATCTCTGAATAAAGAACGGGGCCGGTAGAGGACTTCCAGCTCGGGTCGCTTATGATGTTTTCGGTAGAGCCGTCGCTATAGGTCATTTCCAATTGCACCAACAGTCCTGTCTTCTTACCCCAGATATCCTTGCGCTGGTCCCAGGTCAGACCACCGCGATACCAGCCGTCGCCGACCATGGCGCCGATGACGTTTTCGCCTTGTTTGAGCAGGTTGGTGACGTCATAGACCTGATACTCGAGCCGCCTGTTATAACTTGTCCAGCCGGGGGTGAGCCAGGCGTCGCCGATGCGCTGACCGTTGAGGTAGGCTTCGTACATGCCATGGGCGGTGATAAAGGCAATGGCCGACTTTAATTTCTTATTTGTATTGAAACGCTTGCGGAACAGGGCGGGTGTCCTCAGCGATTCGTCTTCTGTAAATCCGGCCTCGATCCATTGCGCCTTCCAGTCGCTGGGCTGGAGCATGCCCATCCGCCAGGACTGAGTGCTGCTCCACGGAGACGCATGTCCTTTGTTATCCCATACCCGCACCTGCCAGAAGTATTGCTTGCCGGACTCCAGAGGAGAGCCCGCATAAGTAATATGGATAGACTGATCGGAACTTACCCGGCCGCTGTTCCAGACCAGGCTGCTGCTGCTAAAACCCGCATCGGCTTTAGCTACCCGCAGCTCATAGGCTGTCTGCAGGATATCGCGGGGAGCAGTCCCCTTCTTTCCCTCGACGTCGAGTTGCCAGCTAAACCTTGGCTGGGCCGCATCTATACCAATAGGGTTGGGTTTATTTTCGCAAAGCAAACGATCTGTCTTTAGTTGCGCCCATAAAGAAAGTCCGGGTGTCAACAAGCAAAGGAGGGCCAAGGTCTTACGCATGGAAGGATAGCTTTCCTACAAATATAGGAGAATATTTTTCCCTTTCTCGTAAACGCATTTTACCTATTCCAACGCTTATTTACATAGGACTGTATGAACTTTGCACCCCAATAAACAGACCGTAATGTTCAAGTATCTACTCCTTTTTTCGCTAGGTTTTGCGCTTCTGAATTTTAGCAGCACTTTTGCACAAGGCGGCCCCAACGCCGGAACGATCACAGGCAAAGTAACTTCCATCGACAACCAACCGCTCGAACTGGTTTCTGTTACGCTGGTCGAACTCAATAAGAACACCCTCACCGATACCAAAGGGATCTTTGTTTTCTCCGGGATACAGGCAGGCCAATATTCTATCAGGATACAGATGATCGGACAAAAGCAAACGATCATACCGGTTGCGGTTGTCGCAGGCGACACCGCACATGCAGACTATCACCTGGACAAAGAGAGTATCACCGCGATGCAGGAAGCCCAGGTCATGGGTAGCAAGAATCCTTACATTCAGCAGGAGAGCTTTTATATCGCTCGTCTTCCACTGAAGAACCTTGAGAATCCGCAGGTCTATAACACGGTCAGCAAAGAACTGTTCACGGAGCAGATGGCGGTCGATTTTGGCAGTGTCGGCAAAGACGTGCCTGGCGCGGGTGTTCCGATGATCGCCAATCAGGGTCGCGTGACCTGGTTTTCGAGAGGTTTTGAGACGGAGCCCAACGCACGTAACGGCGTGGCAGGATCGGCCTTCTCGGATATCGACCCGGTGAACCTGGAAAGGGTGGAGGTCATCAAAGGCCCCTCCACTACTTTGTTTGGCACCAATATTTCGAGTAGCTACGGGGGGTTGTTCAATCGGGTGACGAAGAAACCCTATAATGGTTTTGGCGGCGAAGTCGCCTACCTTGGGGGAAGCTGGGACTTTAACCGGCTTACGTTCGACGTCAATACGCCGATCAACCAGGACAGGACGGCGCTCTTCCGTTTCAATGGCGCGACGACTTTCCAGCACAGCTTTCAGGACGTGGGCTTTCAGAATACACTGGCGCTGGCGCCCAGCTTCTCTTACCAGATCACGGACCGGCTGTCTTTGTTGCTTGACGTGGAATTCGAGCAGGCTAAGGCTACGTCCGTCGTCCGCTTCAACCCCTATACCGGCAGTCATAAGACGGAGTCCATCGCCACCATGGGCTTCCCTTACAACAAGACCTTTCTCAGCAACGACATCACGTATAGCACGCAAATGTTGAACATATTTGCGCAGCTGAATTACAAGATCTCCGATCAGTGGCAGTCCCAGACGATCATCAGCCGCACGCGTTCTTCTATCAACGGGGATATCACCGCCCTGACGGGGAAGACGGATTCTACTATTGCGCCGCAGGTGATCAATGGATATACCAATTTTATCGCGACGGATCTGCAGCAGAATTTCGTCGGCGATTTCCACATCGGCCAGTTCCGCAACCGAACAGTGATCGGTATCGATTACTTCCACAATTATAACGACTTCGATCGCGCAACGATCAACTTCAAAGCCACCAATTTCATCCATCCGGTGAGCACCTATAAAATTACGCAGTCGATGGTGGATTCGGCCTATGACAATGGTACGCTTCGCAAGGAGACCAATGCCGACAATACCTATGCCGGCTACATTTCGGATGTGTTCAATCTTACGCCGAATCTGTTGGTGATGGTCAGCGGCCGTATAGACCGCTATCACTACGATGGGGTGTACAATATCACGACGAGTGCGGTGACGGGCGCGTATGACCAGACGGCGTTCAGTCATAAGTCGGGCATCGTGTATGAGGTGCTTCCGGATCGTCTATCGCTGTTTGGGAACTATATGAATGGTTTCTTTAATCAGACGGGGTCGGCGGCGGATGGCAGCACATTTAAGCCGGAGCATGCCAATCAGTTGGAGTTCGGCGTGAAGGGCGATCTGTTCCAGCACAAGCTGGCGGGTACGATCAGCTATTATGATATCCGGGTAAAGGATGTCTTGCGCACGGATCTCAACAACCCGGAATACGATATCCAGGATGGAACGCAGTTGAGCAAGGGGGTGGAGTTTGATCTGACGGCAAATCCTTTCCGTGGGTTCAACATCGTTGCGGGTTATGCATACAACGACAGCAGGTATACACGTGCCGACTCTACGGTGCAGGGGCTTCGTCCCGCGGGTTCGGGTCCCGATCGTATGCTGAACTTCTGGGCCAGCTATCGCGTGCCTCGCGGTAAGTGGCAGGGCTTTGGGGTTGGCTTTGGCGGCAACTACGGCAGCCAGTCCTACCAGACGAATACGAAGACGATGAAGATCACGATCCCGTCCTATACGGCGCTGGACGCGACGATCTTCTACGACCAGCCAAAGTATCGCATCGGTATAAAGGTCAACAATCTGACCAGCGAAAAAATGTGGTCGACCCGGCTGACGCCGCAAAATCCCGCGCAGTTCATCGGGACGATGGCGTTGAAGTTTTAGGCTTCACGAACCCGGCTCCGCAATATCAAGTACACACGGCGCCCGGAATCGCCCAGGGCGGCTCGCGCGGTATCTCAAAACACACCTCAACCCTATACACAGGGCGGCTCCCCGGCCGCCCTTTTTTACAGCATGGGGAGCCGGATGTCTTCGCGGATAAACCGGGTCAAATCAATTTGGGGGAAGGCAATGGTTTGTAACGGATGGTTTTCTGTCTTGGCATACAAGACGCCTCTTACCGCTCCAAAAGTAAGTTCGGCAAAATGCAAGGCGGGAATCCTGGGAAGTTGGTAAACCCTGTTTTCCTCGTCAAGGACAGTTTAGGTTGACAAAAATATGAAAATATTCTCTCCCTATTTTTCAATTTTTAGGGTCTGATCATTTCAACCGATCTACGATCGACTGAAACGAATACTTCGCCACTACCCCGAAACTAAGGCGGGAGCCAAAGGAGTTGCCGGCGCCCATGTGGTCAAACACATCGGTCGATTGGACATAAATCCCACCGGAGAATTTCCCGCTGCTCTTATAAAAGGTGATACATGACCCGGCATTCCAGATCGAACGGATGGCAGACGTGCCAAAGGGTGCGATAAGGCGGGTGTACAGCACATTCCATACATAGCGATAGTCGTCATTGACCTTGCCGAAATACAGGGCGTCGGTCTTGAGGTTGTACCGGTTATAGGCAACATAATGCCCGGTATAGGCGGAGTATTTTGTATCCTGGATCAGCTCCTGGTTGTTGACCGTGGAGACGGTTTCGAGGTCGAAGTCGTTTGTGGAAAAGGAGTCGAGGTTGTTGTAACGCTCATAGCCGATCGAGGCGCCAAAGGTCCAGTGCGCGCCAAAGTCGTAGTTCACGCCAAGATCGATAAAGCCGCCCCAGAATTTGACGGTATCGAAACGGGCAGACAAGGAAGGCCGCGTCGTATCCCCGGAATAGAAATTGAACTTATTGGCGTTCCAGCCGCCGTTGAGATAGATGGTCCATGAATGCGACACGTGATTCGAGCGGTATTCGGTCAGCTCGGCGTTCAGGGAAACGATCTGATGCTGGGCAGCGAGAAAGTCGGTCTGTAACGCTGCGATCTTCTTCTGACGCGCCGTCAGGGAATCGGCCACGACCTGTATAGCCGCAGCGGCTGCCGGCCTGCCAGCAGTCTTAAAGCGCGCCTCGAGCTCAGTAAGACTTGCAAGATCTTTATCGAAACCGGCAGAATGTTTCATCATCGCCTTCAGGGTGTCGCGCAGCTCGACACGATCCGCTGCATCGGAGGTATTGACCCAGCCAGGCAGGGCCGTAGGATAGTTTAGCGCCGCAATATAATCGCGGATAGCCGCGGACCGATAAAGGGCGGTGATCCTGTTATTCAAAGCCAGCTCCTGCTTTGTGCCGTTGATACGAAGCCCTATAAAACCGTCAAGCCTTGACAGCGTCGTTAGTTTCCCCTGGTTGAATAATTCGGAGAGACCGTCTTTGTTCTTCGAACTGGCAGACAGGCCCCATATAAGGATGTGGGGGGAGTCGAGAGCCGATTTTCTGTAGTTGTTCCAGGTGGCGGACAACGCCGCCTTTCCTAAGTCGAAGTTTATATTGGAACCTTGATATAGGATGGAGGACTGGCCGTCGGCATCCTGGGAAGTGATCTGCGCTTGGGCCGAAGTGGACAGAAAGAGCGCAAGCAGCATGGTGTATGCCAGGCATCTGCCGATAGATGATGCGCCCGGCTTTATAGAAAGGTTAGCTGTGTTTTTCATGAGTGTTTTTTGTCGTGATCCAAATGACCATTCCCATCGGTCTCTTCTTCGATCGGGTTGTCGCCAAGCGGCGTTCCGTCGAGCTGTACGGTAAGGGTCCAGCTGCCGCCCGACTTGCCATTGGCCCGGCAGGTGATCTGGATGCCATCGGCCTCTTTTAAGCAGGTATATTTTTTACTGCCCTTTGTAGTAAAGGTATTGGCATCGCTGGGGTCCTGGTCTGCCGCCAGGTCGATCGGGGTAAAGCCGATGGCGAGGTTCATAAAGGTAACGTCGCTGGTCTTTTTCAAGGTGTAGGTGACGGCGACTGTTGCGCCGGCTGAAAGGGTCGCGGCTTTTGCGGCCGCGGACGTAGACCTGGCAGATGCTGCACCCGGCGATCCTGCTGTAGAAATCGCGGCTCTTGCTGCAGTAATGAACCGGGGCAGTCCTTTTTTCTTTGGTGTCATCATAAGAAGTCGGTTTAACCCTCGCAAGATCATCAATTTGGGCTAAATAAAAAAGGCCGTCCATTTTGAAAAGTGGGCGGCGCTTTTTTTCATAATGTCCGGCAAAAAATTTTGCCGGGCTAGGCCAATTGAAAATGGCCGGGAATACAGTCTAATTCGAGTTCACCTGCGACTCGTTAAAATAGGAAGGCATGGTTATGGTACCAGGGTTTGACTAGAAAAATCTCTTTAAAAAAGGAACGATAAAAGGGTGTATACAAATAACGGAGTTTAATCGTCACGCTAATCAAATGAGGACAGTAAGTATCCAGGAAAGAGACCGTTTGTCTCTTATTTATAGACGATACGGCGCCTTATTTGCAACCCAGCATACCCCATCAGCAGCAGGACCGCCAACGCCGCAAGTAACTGCATTATTCGTGCATTGTGTTTTGCAAAAGCCGACCCATCGACGAATGGGATTGGGTTACCTTGATAGTTCAACGCGGCCCAGTAATAGGGCAGCTTCAACAACGCCGAACCCGTGGGATCATCGAGACAGACCAGCTTCGCCTTCCGCAAGGCGGAAGCGGCATCGATCGAGGGGGCGTCCGAGGCCATTTGTGCATAAAAGCCCGTCATCAGTTGAGCGGCCGTCTCATCATTCACATTCCACCAGCCTGCGACGACGGCGGAGGCGCCACCGGCGGTAAAGCTGCGGGCAAGGGATTGAATGGCATCGCCCGCCAATGGACGTCCGGAAGCCGTCTGACAGGCGCTAAGGACGACCAGGGAAGGATGCAGGTCGAGCCCCTGTAGTTCGAAAAGATAAAAGGACGAGTCGTATAGCTCGATATGCGGGGCATCAAGGCTGTCCACACTGCCAAATGCATGCGAACTGATATGCAGAATGGATGAACCCGCGATCGCATCGCGAAAAGCAGTCGTAGTCGCCTGGCTGTCGACAAACCAACGGCCGTCTTGTATCGAGGGTTGTATCCGCCGGGCTTCGTCTTGCGTCGCCCGTAACTCAGGCAGGTTGCGGCGATTGGAAGAAAGGAAGAAGCCGGAGAAGCCATGGCCTGCAGACCGTGCCCGCTGCTGCCAGAGGGTTTGGAGGCTGTAGCCATAGGAGATAACGGCCGTGCGGATCAGGAAGGGCCAGGACGCCGGAGAAC
>JAATGQ010000217.1 GCA_015654595.1 Chitinophagales bacterium
AGCGCGCTGCTTTCGCGGGATCGGCTGATCACCGCTGAAGATATAAAAGCCTTTTGCCAATACCAGTTGGGAAACCGGATACAGCGGATCGAGGTGGGAAAGGGCGTCATGACCAGCGTTCATGGCCAGCAGGGATTTATGAAAACGATCGATGTGACCATCGCTATCGAGCGCAATGCCTGGAATGAGATGATGGAAAAAGGCGAGGTCGTTTTCTGGAAGGACAATCTAAAACTCTTGTTGGAGGAAAGGTCGGCTGCCCTCATGCCTTACCGGATCATTTTAGAGGAGGCTGCCTGAGGATATAACAGGCCAGCTCATAACAAAAAGACCAATGGACAATATCGAATTGATAGAACGCTTACAAAAAGAGATCAAACGTATCGGCTGCGACGCCCGTGCCGAATCGCTCCTGTCGCTTGCGTTTGATCACGAACTGCAGTCCGATGACTTTATCGTCAGCTGCGATCAGCTGTTCTATAGAGAGTACAGCAGGGATATCGTTTTTACCGAGATAAAAGAAGATATCCGCAAACGCGCGCTGTTACACGTGCATCTTTCCCGGGGCGGATTATATGACCAGCTGCCGGAAGGGCTGTTCTTTCAGCCAAGACAAGAGCAGAAGCCGGACTATTCCGCTGCGGATATGGCTGCTGATCACAAGACCAATAAAAAGAAAGAAGAGGAGATACGCCGCTTCTTTTTGCCGTTCGAGAACGATTTTTTCTGGCAGCGTCTGCAGATGGAAAAAGAGGAGCGCCGGCTTTTGGAAGGTCTTCAGTCCGGAATGTTGAATGACTATTTCGCAAGGTTCTGGGGTATTCCCGCCGGTATTCCCCGCGAGTTTGTCGTTCCGCTGATCCTGCTGATGCCTTATGCCTATAAGATCGCGGGCAACCTGGATCTGACGGCACAGGCGCTGCAGCATTTGCTGCAGGAGGAAGTGCGGGTCAGACAGCTTCCAGGCTATGTTTCCGAACCTGTTCCTGTTTCCTTGGGAGAAGCTCTTTTGGGGGTGGACATGGTTTGTGGAGAAGCGTTTATGGAAGACCGGCCCATTATGGAATGGACCATCGGGCCGCTGGTCGGTTCGCGGGTACAGGATTACCTCGATGGGGGCAGGAGGCATACGCTGATAAACACCTTTATGGGTTTTTTTGTCCCTGTGGAAGCCGACGTCCGGTTAAACGTGCTGCTGTCCGAACAAAGACAACATATGCGACTTCAGCCAGGAGAAGAACCCATATTGGGTTATTCCTCTGTTCTGGGAGAATAAAATATATGGAACTATCTTAAAAATTATCCGAAAGCGCCAACATGGAAAAAGTGATTACCAACGAAATGACCAAATTCCTCCTCATCCTGGGAGCCGGTGTTGCCGGTCTGTTTGCTGTCACGGCCAACATGATCTCAAAACTTCGGGGTAGCTTTAAGCCCTATCGAAAGGCAACGATCCTTTACAGTCTTGCAGCCCTTTTCTTCTTTGCCCTCATTGCACTGGCAGGTTATCCGGGCTTTATGGGAAGACCTTTTTCTACGCTGATCCTCTTTCAGGCTTATTTTGTACTGCTGGGATCGGCGCATTTTTATTATATGCATCAGTATCTACGCTGGTCAGGAGATGACAAGGCGTTTACGCTTGAATTGCTGTTCACTTTTCTGATCGCTCTCTTTGGCAGTATCGGCTTCCTGCTGGTCTATCATCTGCTTACGCACAATGGTCTTCAATACGTGATGACCGGCAGCGTGATCTTCTTTTTTATACCCTTCTTTATCTATCACACCTTCCGCCGTGCTGCGGCGATCCAGCCAAAGATCGTAAAGGAATGGTTTTATCCTGTCAACCGGGAGATACAAGAGCCGGAGGAAAGCAAGATGAAAAACCTGCTGGTGATCAGCTTTGAGTTCCAGAAACAGACGGGCGATCCCCATTTCACGAACTTCAGGGCAAAGGCCCCGGTGGACATGGACTTCGGTCAGCTGTTCTATTACTTTATCAACGATTATAACGAAAGACACGCGAACAGCAAGATCAATTACATCAGCGGCGGCGGAGATCCTCATGGCTGGATCTTCTATCGAAAATCGCGGTGGTATAATATCTCGACCCACTACATCGACGCAGAGAAAACCATCTTTAACAACAGAATTAAAGAGAACGACGTCATCATTTGTATGCGTTCCGTTTAATAAAATACAAAAGGTATGCAGGATAATATTTATTTGCCGGTCAACTGGAGCGATGGGATGAAGATCAACAAGACTCATTTCATCGCGGAAGAAAATGCGTTCGGCTATCAGCTGGCGCAGACGGCATCCGCATTGCTCAATGACCTGAATTACGGGCTGCTCCCGACTGGAAATGCAACTTCTGGATTGAAACTGTTTCTTTCGACGGACAACCAGCAGCGTGTACAGGTCCGTATACAACAGTGTAAGGCTATTACTGCCGGAGGCTATTATATCCAGTTCCGTGAGGATACTGCGCTTACGGGAAGTAATCTTCAGGCGCCTTTGCTGAGCAATCCCGTTCCATTCAAAGAATTGAAAGGGAAGTCTTCTGCCTATTACATCGTTTTGACGATCAATCCATATAAGCGGGTTCCTTATGGAGCTGCAGATCCCGTCGAGCTGCCTCCCCGCATTCCCTTTACGCAGCCCTTCTTCTCGGTCGATCTTATCGCTGCCGAAGAAGTGACCCGCAACAAGCTAGGGGCCTTTCAATTGCCGGTAGGTCGTATCCGTCTCGAAGAACAAAGGGCACAGCTGGAGGAAGAGTATATTCCACCCTGCCATTCGATCGGAAGTCATGATGACCTGCTCGAGATCCATGCCGCAATGGAGCAGTTCTTTGCAAAGATGGAGAGCTGGTCGATGCAGATCCTGCAGAAGATCATCCAGAAGAAGCAGACCAACGACATGGCTGTTATCGTACAAAAGATCTGCGAGAATATCTCTGCCTTCACCGCTACCCAGCTGGCGGAACTAAAGAGCCTTGGCATTATCCAGCCTCCGGCCTGGCTGGTAAGCAAGGCTTCGTCGCTTGCCCGTATTATTAAGAATGCGTTGGACCCTTATCTGGGTAATGGAAAGGAAGAGCTGATCAACTACTTTACGGAGTGGTGTAATATCAGTCAGGGCGAGTTGGAAGGCGCGATAACAACGCTGGCTAATCATCAGTATGATCATATGGATATCAATGATTCCATCAATAAGATCATGTCCTTTACCCGAATACTTTCGCAGCTGTTCCAGCAATTGGCAAGACTGGAATACATCGGCAAACGGAAGGATTCCGGCATATTCGTAAAGGAAGAGGTGATCACGGCCACGGGCGAGCAGTCTGCTCCCCGCCGCAGAAGTTTCCTTGCCGATTAATTTCTTTAGCTACTCAAATCAAACAACAGATAACGTATAAATATGCAACAGGTACTCAATAAAAAAGACAGAAATCAGACTTTCCTGAAATTTCTTTTCTTCTTTCTGTTAACTACTGGTCTTGTCGTTTTGGCCGTATACTTTGACTTCCGGCTGCCTATCAGCGAAAACCGGGTTTTACAGGAGGAGGTCAGCGTCCGCAGACAGCAGGACCAGGACCAGGAAAAATTCGCCAGCAAAATGCAGGAAGCCGCTGCATTGCTGGATTCGCTGGATAAGCAAGGTGTTAATACCGACCAGCTGAATTCCCAGCTTGGCGGAAAATTGAGCGAACTGTCCGTGTTGCAGCTAAAGGATAATACCTCTTATGGAAAGATCGATAAGGCGATTATCGATAAATTCAGCGAATTACAACAGCGCAAGAAGGATCTGAAACTTCTGGCAGACAAGGCTGGTAAAGCCGGTGATGAAGAAGCTCAGGTAGCCAATCTGCAGACGCAGCTCGCGCAGGCTCAGGCGGCGCTTGATGCCTTCCGCAGGGGCGCTGGGGGTGGAAAATAAATGCAGCTATGTGTTGGCCCGATCGTAACTGGATATTACTGCTGGCGGTTGGATTGCCGCTGATCGGATTCTCCCAGTCCGGCGGCCAGACGCATACCGCTGATCTTTTTGACGATCTGCCGGTTAACGATCCGTCTGCCCTGTCCCGTCTGCGGCCTGGGGAAAGCGCCAGTCAAAAAATAAACGACAATATCTTTATCCGGGCTTGTCCGGATAGGTCCACCTGCTATCTGGGTGAACAGATCACCGTGACCTGGCGGCTATATACGGCGCTGAAGAGTACCAGCGTTGTCAGCAGTAAGCCATCAACGGTCGGCTGCATCGCAAGAGAGCTTCAACCGGATGCAAACCACCGGCCGGTGAAAGTGATCAAAGGAAAGACTTATCAGGTGTTCGATATCTGGAAACTATGCCTTACACCCTTGCAGCCTGGCAAATGGCCAATTGATCCGCTGGAAGTCAGTAATCAGGTCGGGTATACAGATATCGACGGTCGTCAATGCCGTTATGAAGGAAAGACTGTCAGCCAGATGGTCCTGCTGACTATCCTGCCGCTGCCCGCAAAAAACAAACCTGTCAATTTTGAGGGAGCAGTAGGCGAGTTTCACCTGCATGCTCATCTGACCAGCGTTAAACTGGAAGCGGGCGAACAGGATACGCTCGTGTTGGATGTCACCGGAAAAGGAAATTTTGACAACCTGATCCAACCACCCATACATCTGGACAATGGGATTACGCCTTTGGAGGCGGTCGAAAAATGGTATCCGGGCGGGAAGCAGTTCTGCATACCGCTGGCAGTACTACAAAAGGGAGACTATTCTATTCCCGTGTCCTTTTCCTGGTTTGACCCGAGGCGTTCCAGCTATCGGTCTGTTGAGATGAAACTGCCTGCGCTGCGTGTTCTACCTGCGCGTCAACCCGCTCATACCGGCGCCCCCCTGGTTAATTCCAAGACGGTGCATTCCTTTGCCGCGCTTCTGTGGTGGCTGGCCGCGGGGGCATTGTCTTTGCTGGCGATACTGATCTTATTCTCCTTATACATCCGTTCTCCTAAACTAAAAGAAAAAACATAACATGGATCGGAAAGACGCATTGGAATTTTTAGAGCTGCCGGAATTTGCTACTCCCGAGGAAATAAAGGTCAGGCTGGAAGACAGACTGGCGTACTTTGAAAATCTGAGTGAAAAGGCGCCCAGCGAATTTGTCCGCCGTCTGCACGCCCGCAACGTGGCGAAGGTGAGGGAGATCATGCAGGTCGCTGCATCCTGGCCGGCTGCTGCGCCTCCTGCTGAAGTTACAGAACCCGGCGCCGATGAAGAAGTCGCAGAGGCGATCGCAGAGACCCCAGTTGCCGATCAGGTCGCTGAGCCCATAGCTGCTGATCGGATCCCTGAAACAGCTGCTGCCGATGGGGCCGAAGAGCCCGTCAGGCACATGGAGACGCCTGCCATAGGCGCCGACCTGGTTCCCAGCACCGGAGAGATGGAGGAGGCACGCGTGTCTCAGACAGCCGAGACCTCCACGCCGTCAGCTGCCGGGCCCTTGACGCCGCCGGCAGCAGAACTCTTGACGCCGGCTGCAGAACCCTTGACGCCGCCGGTAGCAGAACCCTTGACGCCGCCGGCCGCAGAACCCTTGACGCCGCCGGCCGCAGACCCGAAGGAACCGCTGGGATGGCTTATCCGTCATACCGAAAATCAGACTCCCGTTACTTTTCCGCTGATGGAGGGCGCCAACTTTATCGGACGAAAATCAAAGCCCGGTCTCACCCCTTTTATTGCCGTTACAGAAGATCCCTATATCAGTAAGGTTCATGCCGTCATCTTTGCCGGCCCTGATGGTTTTTTTCTTGCGGACAATGCTTCTTCCAATGGAAGCAAGGCCAGCACAAACGGCACTTATCTGAATGGGAAAGACGACAGGATCTCTACAAAAGTGCGGTTGAAGAACCGGGACACCATCCAGATTGGAATCACTAAGCTTATCCTTCGCTACAATGACAATCAGTTGTCCAGCCTGGTCGATGAAGTTGCTGGCCAGGACTATATGCATACCGTTGTCATCAACATTTGAGCGGGGGACTACAGCGGAATCCTGTATTCTCCTACCTGGTTTAAATTCTCTTCCTGTACCACGAGTTTTCCCGTATAGGAGGCGGATGAATTGCCGGCGCCTGTTGCCTGTAATACATAATTGCCTGGCATCAGGTACACCTTCATCGTTTTGCCCGTTTCCAACAGACCATAGTTGATGCCGTTTAGGGAGACAGAGCAGGTTTGGGGGGTGCTTAGCAGCAATACGTACTTTTTGGGAGCTGCATCTGCGCTGGTGGGGTTGTCATGGGAAGGGTGCGGCTTTTCGCTGTGCTTAGTAGGGCTGGCGCCGGCGGCAGCGCCGACCGTATTGGCAGCGTTGGCCGTATTGTTTGTATTAGCTGGGGTGGCAGCGGCTGCGGGATTGGCGGTCTTCCTTTCGCTGCTGCCGGCTGCTGTGGCTGCAGGGGGAAGATTACTGGCTGCGGGAGCTGAGGCCGCTGCTGGCGCTTTGGGGCTGTCTGCTGCGAAGGAAACAGTTTCTTTTAATCTCCGGTTTTGTATATAAATATAGATCCCCATACATAGGACAACCAGACCTGCGACGATAGCTATCTTTACAAGGCCTGACCGTTCGTGTCCAACCACAGGCCGTTTCACCTTTTCTTCTTCCGTCGCGAAGCGTATTTTCCTTGTCTGTGTCGACTCCTGGTCACTTGTCTTCGCTACGGGGATGGGGGAGAGCTTGCCGCCTTCGAGCAGGATCTGAAGGTCTTCAGCCCGCTGAACCCTTTGTCTTGCATCCTTGACGATGCAATAGCTGACGATGTCTTTGAAGGGCTGGGGCAGGGCATTGATCTTTTCGGGAAGCTCCGGCGCCATGATATTGGTCATGATCTGTTCCGAGCTGTCCTGCTCGTTGTTCTTGAAAAGTACATTTCCTGTAACGACTTCATAGATCGTTACGCCGAGCGACCATAGATCGAGATTATAGCTGATCTTCTGGTCGATGCCGTATTTTTTTACGTTCAGCTGTTCGGGCGCCATATAGGGGATAGATACGACCAGCGCAGAAGAGCTATTGCTGTTGACAGAGTCGGAAACCTTGCTGATCCCGAAGTCGGTGATCTTGGCAACGGGGCCGTCCAGTGTTTCCTTGATCAGGATATTGGCTGGTTTGATATCCCGGTGGATGATGCCATTCTTGTGGAGGTAGGATAGCCCGTTTAAAATGTCTCCGACGAGCTTCTTCAGGACAGATTCCGTTCGGTGTCGGTTGTAATAATCCAGAAGGTTGCCGCCGTCGAGAAGTTCCATGACGCAGATATGGGTCATCTCCCGCTCGCCGAAGGCATTCTCTTTTTCCATTTCCTCGATGTCCAGATAGCGGCAGATATTGGGGTGATCGAGGTTTACAACTCTCCGGATCTCTGCGATGGGGCTATAGCGGTCAGAAAAATCGCCCGTCTTATAGATCTTCAGTGCGACCTGGCGGTTTAGCTTCTTGTCATAGGCTTTATAAACCCTTGAAAAGCCGCCCTTGCCGATAAGTCCGGATGACGCGTTATACTCATATCGGTTAAAAAGAACATTCTGCGTTTCCCTGTCTGTTTTTTCGGAGGGCAGGCGATCCCGGGAAAGGATCATCGTATCGTCTTTGTCTTTATGCAGGGGTAAGATTACTGTGTCGTCGCCGGAATTGACGACCAGCTTTCCCGTTGCCGACAATACCATTGTATCGTCTGAGGGTGCAGCTTTTGGTAATAACACCGTGTCGTCCGTTACCGCAGTTGGTTTTGGCAGCAGAATGGTATCGTCTGCTGCAGTCTCCAAAGCGATAGTCTCTTTTGGCAGGACTACTGTGTCGTCGGTATTTTCTTCTTCCTTTTCTTCCAGCAGGCGGAGGAGTTCTTCTGCCGTTGCGGCTCGTTTGGAGACTTGCTTGACCAGGCAGCGGGCGACCAGCTCGTTGAAGGGGTAGGGCAGCTGTTTGGCTTTTTCCGGGAGCCTGGGCATAAGAATATTCTGCATCACCTGTTGTCTTGAGTCATCGGAGCGGTTTACAAAAAGAACGTCTCCCGTGAGCACTTCGTAAATCGTTACGCCTAATCCCCATAGATCGATATTGGGGGAGACCGCTCCATATTTCTGAGGGTTGAACTGTTCGGGCGCCATATAGGGAACGGCGACCACCAGTTCCGAAAAATGGCTGTCCTGCGCACCTGTCAGATGGTCGATGCCAAAGTCCGTGATCAGGGCTTCTGCGGCGCTTCCTGTCATCCGGACGAGAAGGTTCGACTGTCGTACTCTTCGATGTATAATACCCTGCTGATGGAGATAAGATAGTCCCTTAAGGTATCCTTTTGTCAGGTCGAGCAGCTGCAGGAGGTTTTGATCCTGGCGATATGATTCCGCAATCGTCCTTGTGCACAAGGGCATGGCGGCAACCTGCAGAACCTCTTTTTCTCCAAAAGAGTCTTCCCGTTCGATCGTATCGATAAACAGATAAGGACAAAGATTGGGATGCTCCAGCGTCATCATCTTACTGGTTTCCCTGATCGGCTGATCACGGTAGAACTTTATGACTATGGGCTGGCCGGAAGCCCTGTCGAGCGCCTTATAAACTCTTGAGGCAGGGCCTTTGCCAATCAGGTCTTCTTTCGGATGATAGTCGAATCTTTCGAATAAGAGCATATACTATGGTTTAGCTGTATCTGTGAGTGAGGCAGGTTTTGGCTTTATAATAGCCGTATCCGGAGCCGAATCGGCTGGCCTGTTGACAGGGCGGATCATGTCTATATTTACGCTCTGCTTTGCGTCCTGTCGTCCGAAATAATTTTTTTTGAGGATAAAGGCGGCTGCGATAATTCCAATCGATATCAGCAGGCTTATCCATTTTTGTCTTGTTCCGCTGTTTCCGACTGCTGTTGCTTTTGGAGTGACGGAGGCTATCTGCACCAGGTACATCGAATAATTATCCCGGGTTCGATCCTTGCAGAGATCCTCGAAGGCCCGGGCCAGATCGACGCCTTCCGTATGGGTCAATAAGACGTTCAGTTCCGGCGGACCGATATTTTCAAGCAGGCCGTCGGAGCACAGCAGGAAAAAATCCCCGTCCCGGACATCGGTGAGCCATTGCGCTTCCGCATCGGGATTGGTCCCGTCGGCTCTGACCGCTCTTAACAGCAGGTTCTTTTGAGGGTGGAAGCGGGCTTCTTCTTCCGAGAGTTCACCGGCTCTGACCAGGGAATGAACGAGCGAATGATCGGCTGTTTGGAAAACGATCTGCCCCTGGCGTATCTGGTAAACCCGGCTGTCGCCGCACCAGCATACAAAGCACCGGTCAGCACCTAATAGCAGCAACGTAAAGGTCGTTGCCATATCAGGGTTCAGATGGTTGGTTATGGCATACTCCATCAACCGATGGCTGGCTGTTTCCAATAACTGGTTGACCATGCCCGCATTGACCGGGGTGTGGGAGTCCAATACCTTTTCCAGCGCGGCGCCTACTGTTTGAGCTACGATCCTGCTGGCAATCTCTCCATTTTCGGAACCACCGACCCCATCGGCAACGATAAAGACCTTCTCCTCCATACCCGCTGTCCCCGGCTCCGGCCATAGATAGTCTTCCTGGTTCTTCTTGCCGCCTTTTTCGTAAAGGTGATCGATTCGGTGCAGCTGCATGTTAAAAGTATTTTTTCAACAGGTCTTTGAATTTCTTGTTGTTTCGTAAATCCGCCACCAGCTTGTCCTTTTTGATATCGCTATAGGACAGCGCTTTTGTCTGAAAGGATCGCTCGAACCAGGGAATTGCCCCATCCGAGTTGCCTTTCAGTGCGAGCGATATACCTATGCCATAAGCTGCCAGCCCATTGGTGCTGTCTTTTTGATAAACCCTGTTATAGATGCCATAGGCAGAATCATATTTGCCGGTATTGAGATAGATGGCTCCCAGCTCTATATCGAAGGATCGTATAGCAGTATCCAGGTGCAGGGATTGAGATTGCAGATAGAGCGGCAGTGCGCCGGGATAATTCCCCGAGGAGTACAAACAAAAGCCTTGTTTATAGACCGCTTCAGGCGCTTTGTTCATGCTGTCCCATTGATGACAGGCGCTATACTGTATAGCGGCATTGGATAAGTCCTTCTTGTCCTGGTAGGCGATGGCCAGTGCATAATGCCATTGATAGCGGTTGTCCATCATGCTAACGGCTTTATTAAGGTCTTCGATCGCGTCCGAGAGTTGATTTTGCTTGTAATAGCTGCGGCCTCGATTGAACCAGGCTTCAGCCAGGGCCTTGTTATTCTTTACTGCGTTCTTTGCATTGTTCAGCGCTTTTTCGTAATCCCCGGTTTCATAAAAAGCTGAGCTCAGACCAGAATAAATATCGGCAAGAACCAGAGGAGAAGGGCTGGGCCTGGCTGCTGCTGCCATTTTCAGACAAGTTTCATAAGCCGCGGCGGCCTTTGCAAATTCCTTTAGTGCAAAATAGCTGTCGGCCGCTCCCTTCTGAGCTAAAAGGTGCTGAGGCGAAAGCTTTAGCGCATGCCGGTAGTCTTCCGACGCCTGCAAATAATCGCCTATCCGGTATCTGGCTTCGCCGCGTCGGATAAAGGCCTGCAGGTATTGTTCGTCGAGCGAGATCGCCTTGTCGTAATTTTCGATGGCCTGACGATAATCCGGTTTGGAGAAATAATACTCGCCCAGGGCAAACCGGTAGGACGCCATATCTTTATCGATCAGGACAGCATAGTTGATGTATGCTATTGCCGAATCCAGTACGCCTTTTTCAAACTTTGTTCCCGATCGCTGATAAAAATCCTCTGCATACCCTTTGATCGTATGGATGGAGACGCTGTCCAGCCCTTTGCTGCGTGCGCTTGCGAAATCCGAGGCTGCGGCAGGTACTTTGCCTTCCTGTATCAGGCATTGACCTCTGCGATACCAGGCCTGTGCATCGTTGCTGTCGATGCGTATGGAGGTTGTAAAGTTTTCGGCTGCCGCACGGATATCTCCTTTAGCATAGAGCAGTATCCCTTTGCTCAGATAAAGATGAGCGGCTTTGGGATTGACTGCCAATCCTTCATCCAGGTCGGACAGGGCGTCCGAAGGCAGGTGCAACAGTACATGGAGCTCCGATTTCTTTTCATAGATCGTGGTATTTTCTTTGTATATCGTGAGGTAGATCTTATAGTCAGAAAGGGCTTTGAAATAATCCTTCTGACGATAATAGAGTTCTGCTCTTGACTGGATCGCGGAGAGATTATTGTGGTCGAGGTCGTAGGAGGCAGTATAGTCCTTAAGCGCATTGGGGATATTCTTTGAGCTTTCCGTCAGCTTCTCGTAGCAGTGTCCGCGTCCCAGGTAATAATCCGAATTCTTTGGATCTTTCTGTATAGCGGCGGTATATTCTTTCAACGCTTCCTTATAAAGGCCGCTGTTGTACTTTTCCTGGAGATCAGAGAGTACTCTGTACTTGTCCGTCAATTCGCGCAGATGCGTGTCATAATTGGCGGCTTCATCGGGTTTTTGTTTGATCGCATTCTGATAGTCTTCGATGGCTTCCTTATACTGGCGACTGTTTTCCTCCAGCCTGGCTTTGTCACGGTATTGCTGGAAAAGCCTTGCGGCGTCGATCGTAAACTGTTCCATCATGGCTGTTGTCCGTCGGGCTTTTATCCTGACTTCCGGATTATTAGGATCGAGATCCTGGGCGCTTTTATAGAACTTCAGGGCGTTGGTGAAATCGTTACGGGCAAGGGCTTTATCACCCTGGTTGATCATATTCCTGAATTGTGCTTCCTGTTGCTTTTCCTGGTCGATCATATCCTTTGTAGCTTTTTCTGCCTCTTCTTCATCAAACGTTTTTTGCTGTGCGATAGCGGCCAAGGCTGCAGCGCTGTCTTTTGCAGTAGCGGCTGCAGCCAGGCTTACTTTAGGGGCATCGCTTTTTACCGGCATGTCGTTGGCTATGTCTGCTACCGTATCCGCCGGGTTATAAAATCCAAGCCTTACGATATAGAGGCGCCATTGGTTCTTGTCTTTTTGTGCGGTAATCTCTGCGATGCGATTCGTCAGGTTATACAATTTGTCACTTACCGTGCTTTTTCCCGTAAACAGCGAGTTGAAATAGACCTTGATATAAATATTGTCTTTCTTCTTAATGCTGCTGCTCCTGAGGTTGCTGAATGTGATCGTGGCGCTGTCGCTCTTTTTGTACAGGATGTCCAGGTCCTTTAAATACTTATCCAGCGTTTCGTCTCCTGCCTGTGCGCTCGTCATGTAGGCCGGGTTGATGTCGTTTTCTACCAGCACGAGGGAGTCGCGGAAGATATGGTTCCGATTCCCGGAATAAGAGGACTGGATACTTTCGGCTATTTCCTGAGATTCAAAAGCGGTGCTGGAAATGGAATTCACCAATTCGTTGAGTTCCTTTCTGACGAGAGATTCCGCTTTGTACCGGATCTCCGAGACGTCCCGTATGGAAAGAGAATCCTGTGCTGTTGCGGACTGTGCGGTCAGCAGCAGGAGAAAAATAATACCGGTCAATAGGACTTTCATAAACAGGGTTTAAAAATGTGAGGCCGGAGGTTATTCCTCCAGCAGATTCTTTTCATATTCTGGCCGCTGCTCTTCAGGCAGGTGATGGATACTGCTGATCAACCAACCCGCATTGCGGGTTTCCCGTTCGAAATTCTCGACCGTAAAGACCCAGTCCGGGATTTGTAAGAAATGATAGCGGATGGCTTTTACAGAACCGAATTTCAGTTGACCTCGCGACAAAGCCTGGTAAAAGCCATAGGATTGACGTCTTCCAAAAAAGCTGCTATCAAAAAAGGAAGAGAGGTTTTGTCTGTCGGAAAAGTCCCGTTCAAGCTCCGCGAAATAAGTATTATTGGCGGCTGGTTGTATCCATTTTCGTGGAGTAATCCTTTCGGGGCTAAAGATCGAATCTGGCCCCAGGGAAGCCGGCGATCTGGCCGATAAGATAATCCACTGGGCCGAATGGTTTGTATTTACTTTGAATTTCAACATTAATCGGACGGAGACGGCGGATGTACGATATAAAAAGCGGCAGTCGGCTTCGGCGTACAAGCCGTCATCAAAAAAGCTTAGTCTTCCAGGATGGCTGGGGTCGGTAACCTGGCGGATGAAAGCCTCGGTTAATACAGAGTCCCAATGTTGGGAGCCATTGAACAGGCTCCTGATCAGAGCTGTTCGCTCTTTGTTAAAGGGACGGTTATGTGCCAGGTAATACCGCTGGATATTGGAAGCGCTATCATTATTGAACCGGTGAACGAACTCGTCGAGCTGGATCACTTTTGTAAGAAAAAGAACTTCTTTACTGCCTTCGTTATTCTCAAAGATCTGGGCGCTGGCAGAAAAAAATGCCAAGGGAAGCAGAACGATGACCAATGGCAGCAGAAGCGGACATTTCATATTCATAGGGAATTAAACAGTTTTTGTGGCGACGACGCCGATATCGGATAGAAGCACATCCCAAACCTTTTTGGTCGTGCCTTCATAAGTCTTGTCGTAGGTCTTTAGTACCACGGTGGCATTCTTATAGGTAATGTCGCTATACACGAGTTTGCCGTCCCGATAGCCTTTAAACTCCTGCTCGAAGGAGACCGTTCCATAAAAGTTGCCGTCCGGGCCTGGCTTGAGATCGCTGACATACTGGACATGGGTCCATTCAATCTCTATCCGGTCGTACTGGATCCGTTTGACCTTGTTCAGGTAGTCGCGTATCTTTTGTCTGGAAACCGCGTTCCTGTTATTGGAGGATGTTTCTACCATTGCGTTCTCGTCTACAAAGAGAGTCAGCGCCTGGGAAATGGCTTTATTGATCTCTTCATAGCTGGCGGTCTTATCGCAAAGGATCTTTAAATAGTCGGTGAACTGGATTGTTTTCTTCTGCGCTTTTTCTTCAAACTCCTTTCTTGGGACGTCTCCTCCGATAAGATCCGTCAGGCCAGCGCCGGCTTTTTTGGCATGGGCCAGCACGTCAGCAGCGGCAGCAGGGGAACCATAGACAGCTGAATGGCCATTCCGGTAGATGATCGCCACGAGGTCCTTCTTGTCGAGCTTCAACGTATCGTTGAGATAGACAGCATCCTCATCTTCCTTTGTTACTACGCCTTCCCGGAGCATGGCAGGCAGAGAAAATACCAGGTCGTATGGTCTGGATGCCCCATCTGGGGTAAGAAAATCCTTAAAATGGGCGGAGTCCTGGGTTGGTATAATAAAGTCACCCCTGCTGTTAAACAGCAGGATAGCTCTGCTGGTAGGCAGAATAAGTGTGGTAGATGGCTGGTCAGCCGGGACGAATTTAATGGTGTTCGAATTCAAATCCATGACCCGCCCTTCCCGGACAAGATCCTGCATATAGATCTTATCCTGGGCGGATAGGGATTGACAAAATACGAACACGCAACAAACCAATAAATAGTTGCTGTGGCGCATAACGCAGGATAATTGATAAAATGACAGGGTAGGACCAGGAAAGGTGGTGACAGGTCCGGGTACGTCAATTAATGTTCAGTAGATGGTAAAACCAGGAGATGAGAAGAAGCGAAAATTAGAAAGAAAAATTGATATGCGGAAGAATTCCGCAAGAATTCGCTTCCCGGAAAGTAGGTAATTTCCTATGCAGAAGGGACCGAAAGGTAGAAGCAGGTGATCCAGGCGATCAGCTCTATAAACCCGATGATGTATAGCATATACCGCATACTATCTGTTTAAAGCGTAAAAAACTATTCCGAAACACTATTTCGGCTGACTTCCAGCTGCTGATTATACTCGCTGCGGGTCGGAATCAATCTCAACCCTATGAAGAAGGCGATCGTGCCCAATATACCGGCGCCCAGCCAGACGTTGACGTGCTTTATACTTTCTGCGACATTGATATAAATTACAGCTAAAACCAGGCCTGCAAGGCCAGCGACGGATAATACAATACCCCAAATCTTCCCTTCCATAAAATCTGTTTTCCCATAATTATTCAAATATCATTCCAACCCCCTGGGGACGGGGTAAACGCCCGCTGCAGGACCGGCTGATCCTTTGTTGGCGGGATAGGCGGCGTGCCCTTTCTCTCCGGGTCTTACTACTATTTCAAAGAACGGAGTCATCACCTCGTTGACTTTCCCTGATCCGACAAGTTACCCTGGTTTGAGCTTTTGGAAGAAGGCCGGTCGCCGAACGACGATATTAATAGACGAATGACGGGATAGGATACAGAAGCCATACGCGTCATTTTTTAACTAAATTTTCTCTATGATATAAATTTTACTACTTTTGTCTACCAAATTAGTAGACTAATGAGGTAGGTATACTTTTTAAAATCCCTTTCAACAATCACAACGCAAATGAGAAAACTGAAGCACTTGCTGCTTATGGCATTGTATTGCCTGTTCGGCCTGGTCACACTCGCACAAAATGTTATTACCGGTAAAATAACGGACGAAAGAGGAGAGCCTGTTCCTTTTGCGTCAGTCAGGATAAAGAATACAAAACAGGCTGCATTGGCGGACCAGAATGGTAATTTTACGCTTAAGGGCGGCCAGGGCGTGATCCTGATCATTACGGCTACGGGTTTCGATCAATTAGAAACAGCGGCTAATGAAGATGGGGCGTCTTACAATCTGAAAAGCAAAGAAGCGCTTAAGGAAGTGATCGTGACGGCTCTTGGAATCAAGCGTTCGAAAAATTCACTTCCGTATGCGACGCAGCAGATCTCGGGAAGCGAGGTTAACCGGACCTTGAATACCAACTTTGTGGACAATCTTTCCGGTAAGGTAGCGGGACTCCAGATCACCTCCAGCAATACGACAGGCGGGACTAATAACGTGATCCTCCGCGGCTTCAAATCACTGACGCAGTCTAATCAGGCTTTGTTTGTAGTGGATGGCGTACCGTATGACAATACCAACCAGAGTCAGGGGGGATATGATCTGGGGAATGCCGCTTCTGATATCAACCCGGATGACATCGAATCTGTGAGTGTTTTAAAAGGAGCTGCCGCATCGGCGCTCTATGGCTCCAGGGCTTCCAACGGTGTAATCCTTATCACTACCAAAAAAGGCAGGAAAAGCAAAAATATCGGGTTTACGGTAAGCAGTGGCGTTACCGTTGGTTCTCCTGACAGGAGTACGCTGCCGACTTATCAAACGCAATATGGTCAGGGGTATGGGTCGCAGGGACCGGACAACGGTTTCTACAGTGCGCCGGTCTTCAACAGCAACGGAAATAATGTTCCCGTTGTTCAGACCGATGTGGATGCGGCTACGGGGCCTGCTTATGATCCAGGTCTGAAGGTTTATAACTGGGATGCCTTCGTGCCAGGCGATCCCAATTATGGCAAGGCTACGGCATGGAAGCCGGCGGCGCATCATAACCCGGTGGACTTCTTTGTGACGCCTGTAACGACGAGCACGAGTGTGTATGTCGACGGGGGAGGGGATAACGGTACATTTAAGACCGGGTTTACCCATAGCGAGGACAAGGGGATATTACCCAACAGTTTTCTGACCAAAAATCTTTTGACCTTTGGCGCTACGCACAACTTTACCGATCAGGTCACGGTAGGCGGTACGCTTAACTACTCCGATGTTACCGGGATCGACCGGGACGGCTACACCTATAGTTCTCAGCTGAACCCGATGATGGATTTCCGCGAGTGGTGGCCGACTAACGTCGACCTCAGGCAGCAGAAAGCCGATTACTTCCGGAATCACACCAATGCTACCTGGAACTGGCTTGGAGACTATAGCGACCTTTCGCAGTTGAAAGTAGCTTATCACAATAATATTTATTGGAACAGGTATGAAAATACCGAAGATGATCGTCGGAAGCGGTATTACGGTAATGTATATGTCAATTACCAGGTTCTGCCTTATCTAAGCCTGTTGGGCCGGGTATCATTGGATGATTATACCGAATTTATCGAATATCATACGGCGATCGGCAGTATACACCAGGCGGGCTATACCCGGACAAACAGCAGCTTTAATGAAACGAACTATGATCTGCTGCTGAATTTCGATAAGAAGCTTTCCGATGATCTTCATCTTAAGGCTTTGCTGGGGGCCAACGTTCGTCAAAACACGGTGTCTTCTATCTATGCTGCTACCAGCGGCGGTCTGGTTGTGCCAGGTCTTTATTCCCTTGCCAACTCCGTGCAGACGGCGGCTGCACCGAGTGAGTATGACGCCCGGAAGGAAGTGGACGGGATCTTTGCCGGCGCTACCCTGTCGTTCCGGGATTTTATCACCCTAGATGGAACACTGCGTCGGGACAGGTCATCGACGCTGCCAACGGCCAATAATACCTACTATTATCCTTCTGTTTCGGGAAATTTTGTCTTTTCAAAACTGTTGTCTCTGCCCTGGCTTTCCTATGGTAAGCTCCGCGCCAACTATGCGCAGGTAGGCGGCGATGCGCCGTTCTACTCATTGCAGAACACTTTTCAGAATGTGACCCCTTTGAATGGCCAGACCTTGTTTGCGGCGCCTGTCACCAATAATAACCAGAACCTGGTGCCTGAAACAAATCGCAGCTATGAGTTTGGGCTCGAGGCCTCTTTCCTGAAAAGCCGGCTTGGATTTGATCTGACGTATTATCATGCCCGGGAGATCAACCAGATCATGCCTGTGCCTGTTTCTACGGCCAGCGGTTACTCCACCTTTTTTGAAAATGGAGGGACCGTTCAAAACCAGGGCGTCGAGCTGACGATCAATGCCGGTATCGTCCGGGCGCAGGATTTCTCCTGGGATGTGACGATCAACTGGAGTAAGAATTCCAATAAAATATTGAGCCTTTACGGTGGTCAGCAGTCTTATGAACTGGCAAGCTATGGCTTCAATACCCAACTGGTTGCGGAAGTTGGGAAATCCTACGGGATCATCCGCGGTTCGGACTATCAGCTAAAAAATGGTCAGCGGGAGATCGACGACAAGGGATATTATATAACTAAGAGCGATAAGTTATCGGATATAGGCAGTATTGCTCCCAATTGGTTTGGCGGCATTAACAACAGTTTCCGTTACAAGAACTGGGCTTTGAGTTTCCTGATCGATACCCGTCAGGGTGGTAAACTGTATTCTCTTGATATGGATTTTGGCGATTATTCGGGGCTTTATCCCGAAACTGCGGGTAAAAATGATCTTGGCAATCCTGTTCGTAGTCCTCTCAGCGCCGGGGGCGGCATTATCTTAAAGGGTGTTACACAGGACGGCAAACCTAATACTACAAGGATCGACGCTTCTGACATTAACAAGCAATTGTTCCCCTTCAGTTCGTATAACAATTTCGCCGATGCGTCTTATGTATACGATGCCAGTTACATAAAGCTGCGTGAAGTGGCTTTGACCTGGTCTGTTCCGCAAAAGGCCATTACGCGATTGAACTTTGTAAAGGGCATCGATCTTTCTCTCACCGCGAGAAACCTTTGGATCATCCACAAAAATGTTCCTTATGCTGATCCCGAGCAGGGCTATGCCAGCACTGGCGCCAACCCTGGTCTCACCAATGGAAATGGGGTGCAGAATGGTTCCCAGGGCTTCCAGGTAGGGGTTTATCCTTCCGTTCGCACTTTCGGACTCAATGCTAAATTGAAATTCTAAAAAAAGCACAATGAAAAAAAGTTCTCTTTTATATATCGGCTTCGCTCTTTTACTTGGGTCCTGCACGAAAAGTATCCAGGACCTGGATAACAATCCCAAGGCTGCACTTACTGTTCCTTCCGGCAGCTTGTTCCTGAATGGAGAAAAGAATCTTTCAGACGCACTGGCGAACACAGCAGGAAGCGAGAATCCGTTTCGGATACTGGCCCAGTCCTGGACTGAAAATACCTATGTCAGCGAGGCGCAATACAACCTGCTTATCGACAACTCACCGGAGGGCTGGTGGAATGTTTTATACGCCAATACAACCGTCAGTGTACTCAATAGCCTGGCGTCTGCAAAAGCGACTATTCCTACAGATATATCCGATCCGGATATTCGGCGGAATGATCTGATCATAACCGATATCGTGGAAGTATATGCCTGGTCGCTGCTGGTTAATACCTATGGGAATATACCTTATTCCCAGGCGCTTAACCGGGAGATCCCTTACCCAAAATACGACGACGCTAAAACTATCTATTACGATCTGCTGACCCGGCTGGATACTTCCATTGCGGGTTTGAATACCAGCGCGGGTAGTTTTGGCAGTTCGGACCAGGTCTACGGGGGGAATGTGGCTTTGTGGAAGAAGTTTGCGGCAACGCTTAAATTGAAGCTGGCTTTGGTCATAGCGGATGTCGATGCGTCGACCGCCGGAACCAAGGTCCAGGAGGCGATTACAGCGGGAGTTTTTACTTCCAACAGTGACAATGCATTGTTTAGCTATGATTCTTCCTCTAATGCCAATTCCAATCCCGTCTACCAGGCGCTGGTTGCTTCCGGCCGGCATGATTTCAGTCCTGCTAACCTGATTGTCAATACGATGCTGGCCTGGCATGATCCAAGGCTGCCGTTTTATTTTAAACAATATAATGGGACATACGCCGGGGCCGTTCCTGGCGAGGGGAATGGATATGTGAACTTCTCCCAGTTCTCAAATGCATGGATAGCGCCGGCACGCCCGGGTGATCTTCTCGATTACTCCGAGACAGAATTTCTGCTTGCCGAAGCGGCAGAAAGAGGATTTAGTGTTACCGGTCCTGCGGAAGCTCACTATGACAATGCTGTTACCGCATCCATAGAATTCTGGGGCGGTTCTGCGGCTGACGCCAGTACCTATCTTGGGCAATCCAGTGTAGCTTATTCCACGGCGCAGGGCAATTGGAAACAAAAGATCGGTTATCAGCAGTGGATTGCCTATGCGGATCGCGGCTGGGATGCCTGGACTTCCATCCGCAGACTTCATCAACCCGATATTGATAATGTAAATCCTCCGGTCGGAGCGG
>JAATGQ010000054.1 GCA_015654595.1 Chitinophagales bacterium
AAGGTCCACGGTCATCCGACAACGGACTCATAAAACCAGGGTTCCCCGCGATCGGATAAACAACGATTGCCCCCGTTGAATCCCGCGGCGTACCCAAAGGTTCCGCAGTAGCCGCATGTGAGAAAGGATCGGTTCCCCTCGTATTGGAATTGGAATAAACATAGGCGGCCTGCATCCCGACCTTTATCCGGCTGTTCAGGGTATGCTCCACATTCATCAGCGCATTGTATTGCGTGAGATTGTTGAACCGGACCATTCCATTGTCCCGGTAATAACCGGTCGACAAATAGGTCCTGGTCTTTTCCGATCCGCCAGCCACCGAGATCGAATGACTCTGACGGATGCCATTGTGTTCCAACTGATCGATCCAGTTGACCCACTGTCCCGCGCTGATGGCCGCCAGCTCGGAGGTATTAAAAGCTTTGGTATCATCTGCCGGACTGTTCCATATCCCGGCATCGGCATAAGCCTGCCTTCTCAGATCGATATACGACTGCCGCGTCCTTGGCTGCGGATACTGAGCCCAGCCATCAACACCGACATAACCATTGTAGTTGATCTTTGCCTTTCCGGCATTCCCATGCTTTGTGGTGACGATCACAACGCCATTGGCGCCCTGTGATCCATAGATAGCAGTAGAAGAGGCGTCTTTCAGAAATTCGATCGACTCGATATCATTTGGATTGATCGTACTGATATCGCCGCCCTGTATCCCATCGATGACATATAAAGGTGTTGAAGAACCATTGATGCTTCGCGTTCCCCGGATAACAATATTCACCCCCGCGCCGGCCTTACCAGACTGTTTGGTAATATCTACGCCCGGCGCCATTCCCTGTATCGCCTCCAGCGGATTAGAGGTTGGACTACGAACGATATCTGCCGCCTTTACGGTAGAAACAGAACCCGTCAGATCCCGTTTCTTCACGGTCCCGTATCCAACCACTATCACTTCATCGAGACTTTTGTCTTCCTTCTTCAGACCGATCCGCAGCGTCGCGTCGCCGGCACGAACCTCGGTCGCAGTATAACCAACAGAAGAGAAAAGTAAAACAGGACGTGCGGCAGCCGTCCTTATTGAAAAGTTTCCGGCGCTGTCCGTTACCACCATCGAAGCAGACTCGCCTTTTACACTGACCGTCACCCCGGCAAGCGGAGTCCCCGTCGCCTCATCGACGATCGTTCCCCGGATCGTTCTGCCCTGGGAAAAAGCGGCCCCGTAAAGAGATAGCAATAACAATAACAACAACCATTTTCGTTGAGCAAACAATAGGCAGGTCATATGGCAAGGTTATTTGATTACACAACAGGACGTATGCCGCCACACGCACTTGATTCATAAGCGGCTTCTACACAGGCCATCGTATATATCGCGTCTTCGACGGAATTATCCGGTCTTTCAATGGCGCCCTCTGCAGCCAGCATCACCTGAGACATCGAGCCGATAAAAGCGTGTGGAAACCATCCTCCCGCTATATCCAGCGTCTTCCATACGGGCTGCTTGTTCTTCTCCGAAAATACATACTCAAAACTATCGGGCACGCCTTCGGGATAATTCATCAAAACGCCCATCTTTATCTTGATCGCTCCCTTCGTCCCTTCCAGCTTTATATAGGATTGCTGCTGCTGTAGTCCAAAATCGTGGTTGTGATTCGTCAGTATCGTAGCCCGGACGGTATTTCCATAATCCATGATCATGCTCGTCCGGACCGATGCCAGCTCCGCCATACCCGGGTGTTGTATCGTTCGCGCGTAGATGCCTTCCGGATTACCCAAGAAAGAACGCACCGTATCGATATAATGGATGCTGTGATAAAGGATCTCTACCCTTGGCAATGTATACAGGAACTTCCAGAGATGCCAGGGTGTATAGACGTTGACATTAAATTCTATATCGAGCAGATCACCGATCAGTCCTTGCTGGATGATATGACGTGCGGCATTGATAAAAGGAGCATATCTAAGCTGGAAGTTGACAGCTGCCGTCAGCTTCTTTTCCCTGCACAGGGCCAGTATCTCTTTTGCCATTTCCAGATTATCCCCCATCGGCTTTTGCATCAGCACAAAGGCGCCCTCCGGTAATTGCTTCAATACCGGCAGGATGGCCGAACCCGGCACTGCCACGTCAAAGATCGCCGATCGCGGACTCCGGTTGAGCATGTCTTCCATATTGTAATAGACCAGCGGAATATCAAACTTTGCCGCCGTCTGGAGCGCCTTTTCCCGGTCGAGGTCATAGATACCAGCCACCCAGAAGCCGGCCAGCTTATACGCCGGCATATGCGCGTCATTGACGATCCCCCCGGCGCCGATCGATATGATCGGCCGCGCATGCTCAGGCAATGGACTGTTCGTCTCGATAATCATAACCTTCCATTTATTTTGAGTACTCGGCAAGCCCCATTATGATTCCCGCTATAACCAGTACCAGGATACCGGCATTGTTCCACCAGATCGTCGACCGCGAAACGCCTTTCCATTCTTTAAAATAATACCCCCACAACCCGCTGGCCACAACCATAAAGGTCATGTGAACGGACCAGTTGGCATAACTGTAAGGGCCCATATAAAATGAAGCCATGCCATAAAAAACAAATTGCAGATACCAAAGTAAACCTACCAGCCCGGAAAACAGGTAGTTCGTCACTCTCGCCTCCTTCTTTCCGTAATCGGCGAAGGTCTTGTTTCGCGAATTCATCACCAGGCAATAAAGCAGGTTTACGGTAATCCCACCCAGGAGTTCGACAAAAAAGATCGGAGAAGAAGACCATAACGGAGACGTGCCCCTGCTGATCGCGGCCTGCCGGATCGGCTCACCCGCCTGGATGCCAAACGCAAAACATGCTCCGAGCACTCCAGCCAGAAAAGCGATCAATACTCCCAGCTTGAAATTGAATACCGGCGCGGTCCCGTCCTTACGCTGCTCCTTATCCCGCTTCCAGCCCGCCTTGCCGCAAATAAAAATTCCCACCAAAGAAAGGCCGATACTCAGCAGCGTAATCTTACCGGACAAAGTCCCCGTCATCATCCCAAACCTCCCCGCCACTATGATCGGTACCAGCGTTCCCAAGGAAGACAAAAAACCCGTTGCAATAGAAAAACCAAGCGCCAGCCCGATATAACGAACCGCGATCCCCCAGGCCAGACCACCCAGCCCCCACAAAAAACCAAACAGATAAGTAGTGCTCAGCGTAGAGAAAGAAATAGAGCTCAACACTGACCCAAGATGCGGCGTAGCCAGCAAGGCCAGCAGCAGCGGCAGCAACAGCCAGGCAACAAGCCCCTGGACAGCCCATAGGCTTTCCCAGGCCCATCCCTTAACCCCTTTCAGAGGAACATAACTGCTGCCGGCGGAAAGACCGCCGAGGATAAGCATGCTTAATCCGATGATGACATTCATATGGCTTATTCGGTTGCAAGGTTGTAAAATCGTTGAGCGTTCTTATAGGTCACCTTTTCCCAGTCCTCGTCATCGAGGGATTTATCCAGGATTGAAAGATAGGCGTCCCAGGTTCTTTCGTAGGTTCCGGCAAGAAGCGATACAGGCCAGTCGCCGCCGCAAAAACAACGGTCCGGACCAAAATATTTCAACGCGAATTCAATACAAGGTTCAAGATCAGCTGCCGTCCAATCCATTCCTTTTCCCGACGCCGTCCCCAGTCCTGAGATCTTGACATAAAAGTTGGGATACTCGGCCGCCTCCCTCATCAGACCAGACCACTCCTCCCATTTGTCCGGCCGCGAGATCGGCGGCTGATTCAAATGATCAAAGACCATCCGCAGACCCGGAAAATTTTTTGCGACCGTCAAAGCTGTTCGGATATGCTCCGGCAATACCCCGACCACATCGTAGGGAATATCCCGCGCTGCCAGCAGCCCCAGACTATGCAGCACCCTGTCCTGCAAAAGCCATCGGGGGTCCTGCTCGTCATGGATCAGATGCCGCACGCCTTTCAATAATCCGTCAGGCGTATAATGGAGATCGAGTTCCATCGCCGTAGCATCCGGATCCATCAAAGGCACCCATCCCACAATACCCGCAATCCAGGGATTAGCTGCCGCCGCTGCCAACATCCACGCGGTATCCTCCCTGCTATTAGCGGCCTGTACCAGTATTCCCTGGCCAACACCTACCCGCTCCCGCTGCGGCTCCAGATCCTGCAATGCATAGTTACGGTTGAGTACAGACGTATTCCCCTTCAGCCAGGTATATTCTACTTTCTGAAGATCCCAAACGTGGATATGTGTGTCGACCAGCATGGCTTTATCGTTTATTAACCATAAAAGTAACTATCCCTACGCTATACCCAACCCAAATTGTTTATTTATCAGTTGATTATGCTCACCCAACAATGGTGCGCCCCGATCGGAAACAGACACCTGCCCATCCACCCGGATCGGGCAGCGCGTCGTCCGGACCGCCAGCCCATTACTCGTCTTTACTTCCAGCTCCATATTCAGCACCTTATACCCTACCTGTGTCATCAGATCCTGGTAGTCCATCACCTTCGCGCACCAGACATCCGCAGGTTCCAGTATCGACAACCACTCATCTGCTGACCGACCCTGTAAATGCTTTGTCAGGATCTCTTTGATCTCGTCCCTGCGATCAAACCACTCGGCCCGATCCGTAAATTCCATCAACTCGGGACATGCCAGCAGCTGGCCAAGTTTGGGGATCTCTCCCATCGCAAGGGAGAGATAGCCTTCTTTTGTTTTATAAATACCATAGGGAGCAGGAATATAGGCGTTGCCATTACTCAAACTACTTCTGACCGGCAGCTGACGCCCATCGTTGTAGTGACAGGTCAGCACTTCGAACTGAAAATCCAATACCGCTTCCATCATGCTCACCTGCACCAGCGTGCTTTCCCCACTGATACCATTACGGTATAAAGCGGCAAGGATGCCTTGCGCCAGGTAAGTACCGGCAAGAATATCGACTACCGATACGCCCATCGGCGTAGGCCGCGCATCCCGGTTATTGCTCAGCCAGGTCAGCCCCGACAAGGCCTGCACCAGCAGATCCTGACCCGGCAGATCCTTCCAGGGACCTTCATTGCCATAGCCGCTGATCTCCGCATATACGATCCCGGGTTTCAACGCCTTTACCGTAGCATAGTCAAGCCCTATCCTCTCCATCACGCCAGGCCGGAAATTGTGGATGACGACATCCGCCTGACGGATCAATTGCTTTACTTTTTCGAGATCTTCCGCATTCTTCAGATCAGCAGCATAACTTTGCTTGTTGCGGTTGATCGCATGAAAAATGGTAGACTCCCCCTCGATACGGGTATCCGAAACATACAGTTGCCGGCAGATATCCCCCGTTCCTGGTTTCTCGATCTTGATAACACGCGCGCCCATATCCGCCAATCGCAAACCAGCCGAAGGCCCTGACAAGAACTGACTAAAATCAACGACAATAATATCTTGCAGTAAATTCATCTTATTTCAATAATTCCATCACAATCTTTTCATTATCCTGTCCCAATGCCGGCGCCGGTTTTCCGGAGAAAAGACGCTCCCCGTTCAACCGTATCGGACAACGTGTTGTCAGCAGACTCTTGCCCCTGGTCGTCGTCAACGACTGCTCCATCTGCAGACAACGATATCCGTCATGCTCCGTCAGCCTTTTCCAGTCCAACACTTCCATTGCCCACATATCTTCGGCATGCAGCCGCTCCAGCCAGTAGCCAGAAGCCTGCCCCGTCAGATGCCTGGTCAATACGGCTTTTATCTCATCCCGATGACTAAATGCCTGTTCCTGCGTATACCCAGCCAATTCCCCGGAGCCGATCGCCTTTGCCAGCTGGGGGATATTGACCATTGCAATGGCAATATGTCCATCAGCCGTGCTGTAGATACCATAAGGCGCACTCAGCAAAGGATTCCCATTGCTCACCGCACTCCGCTGCGGCAGCCGGCCGCTGCTGTGATAGGTCGTCAGCAGCTCGAACTGGAAGTCCAGCAGCGTCTCCATCATACTGATCTCAACCAGCGCCCCCTGCCCCGTTTTTGTTCGTCGGACAAGCGCCGCCAGGATACCCTGTACAAGCTGCGCGCCGCAAAGACTGTCGGCTATAGATAAACCAAACGGCATAGGATTGTCCCTCTCATTCCCCGTCAGATACGCCAGACCGCTCATCGACTGCAAGAGCAGATCTTGCCCAGGCCGGTCCTTCCAGGGACCTACATTACCATAGCCGCTGATAGCCCCGTAGATCAGCTTGGGATTGACGGTCTTTAATGAGGCATAATCCAGTCCCGCCGACTCCATCACACCAGGTCTGAAATTATGCGTCAATACATCCGATCGCTCGATCAGCCGGCGCAGGATCGTCCTGTCCTCGGGACTCTTGATATCGGCCGTAAAACTCTCCTTGTTGCGGTTGATGGTATGAAACAAAAGCGAATCCCCATCCACCCATAAATTCTTTATTGACAAACGGCGACAGGCATCTCCCGTCCCCGGCCGCTCGATCTTGATCACGCGCGCTCCGAGATCCGCCAGCCTGAGACCGGCAGAAGGACCCGATAAATACTGGCTGAACTCCAGTACCGTTAATCCCCTGAGAGGAAGCATATTCATGTTATTGGATTTTTGAGACAGCCATTTGTTTGCTTTCCCTGTATAATCGATTCATTGCACTAAGCGTAGCGTGAGCATCCCGCTTGCCCAAAAGATACTCCTGCAGCGCATCACCCGCATGATCCTGAAAATGCAGATAGCCGTCGTAACGCGGCCGCATATAGCCTCTGTCCATCGTAGGCAGCAGCGTGTAAAAGAACTGATGCGTCAGCCGGTTCGCATGCCCGCTGAACCAGGCCGACCGATGCCCCGGCTGCCCGCCATGCTCTACATAAAAGGTCGATTGAACGGCCGGAGACACCACCCATTCTGCAAAGGCCAAAGCCTCTTCCCTGTGCTGGCTGTAAGTTGACACGGAAAGTCCTGTCCCGCCGATGGTGCTGCGCAGTCTACCACGTTCGCCAAACTCCACCAGGTCCGAATAGGTCAGCCGCCTGCGGGCAAAACCATCCCTGGAATAGTTGGAATAACAATAGGCGAAGGGACAATACCAGAAATCATCTGTCGTCGTCATATATTCTGCCACCGCAATGGGATTGGCTTTAAAAAATCGGGGATCGATCAGCGAATAAAGCTCCCGCATGGTCTCAAGGGCCGCTTTCCCTGTCGGCTCGTCAATGACCTCTTCTTCCTGCTGAAAAGGCCGGGCGCCATGCGCGATACAAAACATATAAAAATTCATCAACAGGTCGATCGGGATAGCAGGGATCGCCACCTTACCCATCCTGGCGAGGTCCAGCAGCTCCAACCATGTCTCCGGTATCTTTCGCCCCGCAGCCTGCAACAGATCCAGCCGGCTGCTTGCCGCCGGCGTCGCCGCATCGATCGCCAATGCCCACTGACCTCCAGCATAGTGATAACTGGCGTGGGAAAAGCCAACCGAATGATCGGCCTGTTCTTTCAGATAGTCGGCAGAAAGATAGTCGTTCAGCGGTAATACACAACCCAATGTCGCCGCACGACCCACCCAGGGATGGTCGATGATCAGCAGATCATAGTGCTCCGTCAACCGCTCTATCGGATAATCGGCAAATTGTTGAAGACTCCTTTTTTCCCATTGGATCGTAACAGAAGGATGCAGCTCGTTATACCGCTGCGCCGCAGCAAGAAGAGGCGTAATACCCCGGCTATGACCCCAGGTGATGCCTTTTAGCGTAATTTCATTCATGGCGAAGCGTTATGGGTTTCTTTTTTGTACCAGCAACAGATGCTCACAAACCATCACCAGCTCCTGGTGTTGATTGTAAACTTCCACCCCCTCCACGACCAGGCCAAAGCCCGGCTTCTTATGCTCAGTCTTATTCTTGATCCTGACTTCCGTACGGATCGTATCTCCGATAAACACAGGACGGATAAAACGCAGCCGCTCGTATCCATACGTCATCGAGACCTCATTGATCTCGCTGGCCGTCTGTCCGATGGCTACGCTGAATGTAAGGGTGCCATGCGCTATCCGTCGCCCGAATGGCTGCGTCTTGCACCACTCCTCGTCCATATGATGCGGAAAAAAATCGCCTGTCTGACCGGCATGCAATACAATATCGGTTTCTGTAATCGTCCGGCCCGTAGTGCGCCGGATATCGTCGAGTGTAAATTCCTCAAAATATTTTTTGACCCACATACCTGAAATTAAAGCAATCGTTGTCCGGTAATTAAAACTCCAAATTACCGACGACCCCATCCGCGGGCAATGTCAGGTTTGACTATTTTGATGGATTATATTACTATTAACAGGGAACCCCGTGGTAGTAGTTATTTCTCAAAAACCACGGTATCCGGCGAAGCGCCAAGCGATACCAGTACATCGTTGATCTCTTTTATCATCGGGTCTGGTCCGCAGATATAAAAAGGCTGTTTGAAATCCTTTATGTGTTGTTGCAGGAAAGCCCGGTCAATATGCTGATGCAGATAGCCCGGCGCCTTTTCGTGCGTAGTGGTAAAGATGGCTTTGTCCCCAAGGATATTCTTTAATTCCTCTTCTTCGATGACGTCATCGGCTGTTTTATTGGAAAAGAAAAGCGTGTTTCCTGCCGTCACGTTATCCTTGTGAAGCTGGCGAAAGATCGCCAGAAATGGAGTGATCCCCGCGCCGCCCGCGATAAAGACACCGGGCCCCTTATATTCGATAGCGCCCCAGACATCCCGCACGATCACCTCGTCTCCCGGGACCAGCCGATGCAGCAGGTCCGTAACCCCATGGTGGTCGGGATACCGCTTGATCGTGAACTGCAAAAAGTTGTCATCGTTAAGCCCTGTAAACGTAAAAGGCCGCTTCTCCTCTTTCCACTCCGGCTGATTGATCGAAAAATCGGTTGCCTGTCCGGGATGAAAGGTATATCCGGCCGGCTTTTCAAACCGGAACTGCTTTACGTCATGCGTCACCTGTCTTGTCTCGAGTAGCTTAACAATGTAGTCCATATGCTGATGTTTTATCGTTGCTTCGCCTGTCTTGCACATCGTGTTTATGCCGGTCTCATTTTACGCATCCCGGCCATCGCGTTCCCGCCAGCCGCCCGTTATGCGCCTTCTTCCCACCAGGCTTTGCTTTTAAACGGCTTGCCCAGCTCTATCACCTCTCCGATCCTTGGCGTCACCAAGGGCACTCCTGCTTTCTCTGCGGCAATTTTCAGCCGCCGGATCGGCTCATTCCATGGATGCAGAGCAAGCGAAAACTTTGCCCAATGCACCGGCAGCAATTGCCGTGCCTCTAAGTCCAGTGCAGCCTGTGCCGTCTGCTCCGGAAACATGTGGATGTAGGGCCAGTGCACGCCATACTGCCCGCATTCCAATATAGCCAGGTCAAAGGGGCCAAAACGCTCGCCAATCTGCCTGAAATGTTCTCCATATCCCGAGTCCCCGCCCAGGAATATCTTCGACTTCCCAAACTCCAATACAAAAGATGACCAGACTGTCGTATTTCGTTTAAAATTTCTACCCGAAAAATGTCTCGCCGGCGTAGCAGTCAACATACCCCCAGCCGCCGTATCCGGCTTTCCATCTGATCCAAACCTTGTACTTTCCCACCAATCCAGTTCTGTGATCTGCTCTGCCGGTATTCCCCAGGATTCGAGGTGTGAACCAACTCCAAGCGAGGTATAGAAATGCCCTACCCGGTTCTTCAAACGTAAAATGGTCCGGTAGTCGAGGTGATCATAGTGATCATGCGTCAAAACGACCATCTCGATAAAGTCCGGAAGCTGTTCAGTCCCATAAGCATCTGTTCCGGCAAAGGCCTTCGCAAAAAAGGATACCGGCGCCGCATTCGGACTAAAGACCGGGTCTACCAGCAAATGCATGCCCTCCATTTTCAACAGATAGGAAGAATGCCCAAACCAGACCAGCTGTATCCCCTGTGAAGGCAACGCTTTCAGATCCGTCCGCACTGTAGGTATGGGATGAGGCGGGACGTTGTCCTTCGGCTTGTTCATAAACTCCTTCAACATTTTGAAAAAGCCCGCGTCTTGCAGCGAGACGTCGGTCGGTTCGGGGTTCTGTACCGTCTCGTTGCTATAGTGAGCAGACTTCCGAAGCCGCTCTAATCGCGGTCCGGCCGGCATCTTGCCAAAAGCAGGGAATAGTTTCATGCCCGATAAAGACAATTAAGGTCAGTTTTAGTTCTCCAGACTGGAATAAATAATCTGTTCCAGCTTATGACTCAGATCGCCGTGGCTGTTTGGGGTCTGCTGCGTCATGATCAGGCCCACCAGTTTAGCCTTGGGGTCTACCCAATACTCTGTTCCAAAGAATCCGCCCCAGGCAAAGGTCCCTTCGTTACGGACATCGCGGGCTGCCGACTTAGCGCTCGTGATTCCAAAGCTCAGCCCAAAGTTGTCCTCGCCATTATAGAGAAAAGGCAGCTGCGGACTCGTCATCAGTTCTACGGTCCTTGTCCCCAGTATCCGCACCCCATTGTATACGCCGCCATTCAGAGTGTTTGTAAAAAGATCGCATAGTCCCAGGCCGTCGAAGTCAAACCCGCCCCTCCGGAAAAGTAATGTTTCTTATCCAGCGGATACATCGGGTCCACTCCCATCTTCTCCTTTGTCCAGCGGATAACACGATGCACAGAATCTTCGGTATACACCGCCGCCAGCCTTCCCGCTTTCGAAGCCGGCACATTGAAATAAGTATCCTTCATGCCTAAGGGCCGGAAGAGATGCGCATCGAGATAGTTTTCCAGCGTCATTCCGCTGATCTCTTCCACCAGACAGCCGATGACATCGATACCCAGGCTATAGGTCCACCTTTCACCTGGCTGATGGACCAGCGGTAAAGCGGCCAGCGCGTCTATCCTCTCCCGCAGGTTATCCGGGATATTCCCCAAACCCGATGGGATACCGGCTTTCGCATAGATGGCCCGCATCTCCTTTGACCCGATAGACGGATAATCCAATCCGGATGTATGCGTAAAAAGATCGCGGAAGGTGATCGGGCGGTTAATCGGAACCGTTGTATAAGAAGTATCCGCGGCAGTAAACTTATCGAGCACGCGCGTTTTTCCAAAAGCCGGCAGGAAGTCCGCGATGGGCTCATCCAGCATAAACTTACCCTGTTCGAACAACTGCATCAGCGCTACGCTGACAATCGCCTTTGTCTGTGAAGCGATCCGAAACAGTTCATCTTTTTCCATCGGCCTGTGCGCCTCTGCATCAGCAAAGCCATATCCCTTATACTGTACAACATGCCCGTCCTTGATGACCATCGTAACTGCGCCTTTTACCCAACCTTTATTCAGGTAGTCGTTCACCAGCGTATCTATCCTGTTCAGACGCGAGTAATCCACGTTCCTCACAGGACCGTCGACAGAAATCGTTTGAGCAGAAGAAGACGTACAAAGGATGAACAGCAGTAAACCGGCAAAGCAGCATGGGAGGATTGTAGCAGACGCTAAAGAGTATCTTCTCCCACGCTGGCGGCTCGAACCCAAAGACGCCGCCGGACAGGCATTAGTATTTTTCATAATGGCATTTATTTACAGAAAGATAAAACTATTTTCGATCAATCCTGACTATCTTCGCGCCTTGCATGCGACTCCTGGTTGTATTTAGTTGTTGTGTAGGGATAATAATCTCCCCGACGCTTATGCTACGGCCTGTACGTCCCAAAGGTGTACAGGCCGCCATGGAGTACTTTACCGCGCAGTCCTTCAACTTTGCCCGCAGCTGTACCGCCTTAAAAAAGGCCGTCGAAACACATCAATCCATCGATGCAATCCGGCTCAGACTTGCCCAGTCCCGGCTCGACTACAAACGGATAGAATCTTTTCTCGAGTACTTCTTTCGCAGCAGCAGCACTATCTATAACCGGCCTCCGAAATTCGAAGCCGACGAACCGGATATGGAATACCAGTCTCCCGTCGGAATGCAGGTTATCGAAGCGATCCTCTATGACAAACATCCTGACTACAAAGCCCTGCTGCAGCAGGTTCAAGCCGTCGAAAGCTCTGCCTCCGACCTGCCCGCACTACTTTACGATTTTAAAGGCGAAGACAACCAGCTGCTGGAAAGCCTTCGTATAGAACTGGTCCGGATCATCGCACTGGACATCACCGGCTATGAAGCGCCGCTGCTGAAAACCGGTATTGCCGAGTCACAAGCTGCGCTTCAATCGTTTGCTCAACAAATCTCGCCTTATCTCGACAAAAGCCCGCTGGCCGATAGTCTCCAAACCACTCTCGATAAAGCGATCCGCCTTGCAGCCGGCCCCTTCGATCGATTCGATCGCGTCGCCTTTCTGCAGACCGCCATGCTGCCGCTACAACGTCAGCTTGGCGCATTCATCCGCCAGCACAACCTTCAATTAAACACCAATAAGCTTTTAAACTACGAGGCCGACAATCTCTTTAGCCCCGATGCGCTTCGCGCTATCGGTCCGTATACAGGAATAGACGCTGGCTCAGGAGCACGGACAAGCTCTTCAACCGAAGCCATGCTCAACACAGCCATCCCGACCGCATCCAACACGGCCCTTATTGCTCTTGGCAAACAGCTGTTCTCCGATGCTTCTCTTTCGGGCAACGGCGCAAGGAGCTGCGCCACCTGTCACGATCCCGGAAAAATGTTCAACGATCAGCTATCGACCTCTATGGCCTTAGATGGACATCACCATCTCGATCGCAATACCCCATCCTTACTCTACAGCGCCTTTCAATACCGCCTCTTCTGGGATGGACATGCCAATACGCTGGAACAGCAGATCCAAACAGTGCTCTATGATCAACAGGAGATGAATGCCGACAGCGCCGCTATCGCCCGAAAAGGAGGAACCGACTCCATAGCCCGCTCTATAGCTGCTTATCTCAGGACGCTTCATCCCATGAACTCCCCTTTTGATCATTATCTACTGGGACAGGGCAGACCGCTCACCAGCCGTGAGATCAACGGCGCCAACCTTTTCCTTGGAAAAGCACAATGCGCTACCTGTCACTTCGCCCCTTTGTTCAATGGTCTTATCCCACCCGACTATGCACTCACCGAATTCGAAGTACTCGGAACCACGAAGACAAGCGATTTCCGCCATCCTAAGCTAAGCCCAGACTCCGGCAGATACAAAGTGTACTCTCATGACTTTTATCTCAGCGCGTTTAAAACGCCCACCGTTAGAAATGCTGCTGTCACCTTCCCTTATATGCATAATGGCTCCCTGCAAACCCTTCCACAGCTGATAGAATTCTACAACAAAGGGGGCGGACAGGGACTAGGACTCAACGTGCCCGATCAAACACTATCCCCCGCTGCATTACACCTTTCCAAACACGAAGAGCAAGACATCATCCTTTTCCTGAATACGTTAACGGACAGCTTAAATGTATCACCTTAACATTAACTTAATATTGCGGCCTTAATTTAGCCCGATGCAAAAATTAGTAGCCCTTTTCACCGCTCTGACGCTCTTTGTTTCGCTTGCTTCAGCCCAGCGTCCTCAGGCAGCTCTTTTAAGAGGCCCCTATCTTCAGGCCGCAACACCAAATAGTATTGTACTCCGATGGAGGACCGATGTCCTGGTACGCGGTATCGTTCATTATGGCACTGATCGAAGTCATCTCGACCACGTCACCCAGGATACCGTTCTTGTCACCGAACACAAGGTTAAACTGGAAAACCTCACTGCCGGAACACGTTATTACTATATGATCGGCGCCTTCAAAGATACGTTGATGAATGGTCCCGACAACTACTTCGAAACGCTTCCCGCATCCGGTACGGAGATCCTCTTCCGCATCGCCGCTGTCGGCGACTGCGGCAACAACTCCGTCAACCAACGGAGCGTCCGCGACGCGCTGGTCAACTATCTCGGGGGCAACTATCTCAACGCCTGGATACTGCTTGGCGACAACGCTTATGGCACCGGCCGCGACGCAGAGTTCCAGTCCAATTTCTTTAATATCTACAAGAATACGCTGCTGCCAAAATATCCGCTTTATCCAACACCTGGGAACCACGACTACTACGATGGGGACTCCTCCCAGGAAAAGGTACAGCACACGCACCAGGTTGCCTATTACCAGAACTTCACGATGCCGATCAATGGCGAAGCCGGCGGCGTTGCTTCTCATAATCCAGCCTACTACTCGTTTGACATCGGCAATGTCCACTTCCTTTCGCTCGACTCCTACGGAATAGAAGAAGACAAATACCGGATGTCCGATACGCTGGGTCCCCAGGTCGAATGGGTCAAAAAAGATCTCGAAGCCTATGGCCATAGAGGATGGATCATCGCCTACTGGCATCACCCTCCGTATACAATGGGATCGCATAATTCCGATAAGACCGACGAGCTGATCGCCATCCGCGAAAACTTTATCCGTATCCTCGAGCGTTATGGAGTAGACCTTATTCTCTGCGGACATAGTCACGACTATGAAAGGGGCCGTATGATCAAAGGTTATTATGGCATGGAAGCCGACTATTCGCCAAAGTATGAGCTCAGTCATTCTTCCGGGCTCAACGATGGCAGTCCCAATTCCAGCCCTTATATAAAGGACTCTGCCGACGGCTATCAAGGGACGGTCTATGTCGTCAGCGGAAGTGCCGGCCAGCTTGGCGGCAAACAAACCACCTGGCCCCACGACGCCCTCCCCTATGCCGATGTCACGCACGGCGGCTGCGGCATGCTCGAGATACAAGGCAATCGCCTGGACTGGAAATGGATCTGTGCCGACGGCCAGATCCGTGATCATTTTACGATGCTTAGAAATGTGCCCCCTGCTAAAAGCAAAGGCAAGAAAAACAAGGTCACCCAATAGAAAATAGAACAACTAAAAACACAAAAGCCGTCTCCACTCCTGGGACGGCCTTTCTAATAATGTGTTCCCAATTATTTAAAGGTATCAGGTAAAGTCTTTTCATAGCCTGACTATATACCGCATCGTTTATAAATGCAAGAAGCCGCCTCAAACGAGACGACCTCTCCTGGCTTTATCTTCTACTGTTTATTGTTTCAGAAGCTTAAAGGTCTGCGCTTCGTTTTCTGCATTCTTCAACCGGATGATCAACAACCCTTTCGGCGCATTTTCCAGGTCGAGACTAGCCTGTGAACCGGCAATCGATCCGGCTTTCAGCGTCTTTCCATCGATTGTCGTTACCGCATAAGCCCAGGTTCCTTCTTCCTCTCCAAGCCGGATGTTTACGGTATTTACCACAGGGTTAGGATATACGCTGATCGAAGCGGCAACCGCATTGGTGATCTTCTTTACGGAAGAATAGGCAGCCGTTCCATCGATATCCGTCATCTTCAGCCGGTAATAGTTCGTTGCTACGGGTGCGTTGTCGGTAAACGTATAAGCGTTTGCAGCTTCATATCCCCGCTGTTCTGCGCTTACTGTGCCGATCGCGTCATAGCTGATGCCATCGGGACTGCGTTCTATCGTAAATCCCTGAACATCGTCTTCGTGTGTCGTAGTCCAGCTAAGCTGATTCGTGCTGCCAGCCTTTACCGCGTCAAAAGAGGTCAGTCTCAGCGGAAGGGTTACATATCCATCCGTATTGTTGATGATGAGGTTATCTATGATCGGCATATTGGCGCCCGTTCCATCCATGATCTGGCCAACCGTTGCGCTTGCGCCAGCGCCGGTCCAGCTAAGGATCGTCTTGCTACCTGTTGTGGGCGCCTGCCAGCTGCCTACATTTGTACCGTCTGCCGATACTGTAGCGATACCGGTGCTGGCTGCATAAGAATAGTGATAAGTGTGGAAGGCATTATCCGATGGCAAAGAATACAAACCGTTGAGCGCTACTGTCGAATCAACACCATTTCTCTTAACAAGGAATTTAGCATAAAGCGAACCGCCGCTCATACCAAAGCTGAAAGTACCCAGCGTAAAGAACACCGCGTCACTTTCCTTGCGTTTGAAATCGATATAAATTTCCAGACTGGGAATTTCATAATAGGAAGCCGGCAGATACATATTGATATCATGTGCGCCAGAAGCGCCAGGACTCAACCCTTTTGTTCCATTGGAACCGCCTGTTTCGATCGTCGCATAGGTACTGATACCGGTTGCGTTCGGTCCATAATCAGCACGGGCAGGGTCAGCATAAGTATCCCAGGTGAATTTGGAAATCAGCTGCGCTTGTGCAGCTACAGAAAGGATCAACAAGGAGAGAAGGGTATAAAAATGTTTCATGGGTATTACGGATTCGGATGTATATGGGTAAACTAAGAATATGCCAATAAACATCCTATTGATTTACAATATAATAAATTTTGGCCTGATTTGAATATTTTTTCAGGGCGGGATAAAAATCCTAAATTGGGAACCACAAACCATATACTATGGCACAACCTGGTCGACTTCCTGCCCTTGCCCACCACGTCTTTTTCTGGCTTAAGAATCCTCAGTCTGTCGCCGATAGGGACAAATTGATAGAAGGTTTAGGAACGCTCAAAGGAATCGAAACTATCCAGTCGATGCATATCGCAATACCCGCATCCACCGAAAAAAGAGAGGTCGTAGATAATAGCTGGTCGGTATCCGAACTGTTCTTTTTCAACGATTTGGAAGGACAGGCCGTTTACCAGGATCATCCGCTTCATGTAGCTTTTGTAAAAAACTACGGCCACCTCTGGGAGAAAGTGGTCGTGTATGACGCTTTGCAAGCATAAAAAAAACTGGCCGGCAATGCCGGCCAGTTTTTTTTATAGTGTGATGGTTGCCTAGCTGATCCCCAGCAACTCCACTTCAAAGATCAAGGTGCTGTTTGGTCCGATCTCCGCGCTCACCTGGCGATCGCCATATCCAAGATGCGGGGGAATGAAGAAACGCCATTTGCTGCCTACTGACATCAGCTGCAGTCCTTCTGTCCATCCTTTGATCACCATGTTTAAAGGAAAGGCAGCCGGCTGGCCGCGCTTCACGCTGCTGTCGAAGACCGTGCCGTCGATCAGCGTGCCATGGTAGTGGCAGGTGACCTTGTTGGTGGCAAGCGGTTTTGCACCTGTTCCTTCTGTGATCACCTCATATTGTAATCCGCTGGGCAGGGAGGTCACACCCTTCTTGCTCTTATTGGCTTCCAAAAACTCCTGTCCCGCTTTCAGATTGGCGGCAGCCTTTTCATTCTTCAGCTGAAAAAGTTTATGTGCTATACCCATTGTATTTTTTTGCAAAGGTAACGTGTTGTGGCCGCATTCAACAGATTCGGGCTAAATTTGCCTGATGACCAAACGCACCTACCTGACCTATATACTAGTCCTCGGCTCGCTGACCGCCTTAGGGCCTTTTTCCATCGATATGTACCTGCCTGGTTTTGAAGACATCGCGCTTAGTCTTCATACCACGACCGCAACGGTAGCGCTGTCGCTATCGAGCTATTTTATCGGCATTTCCGCGGGCCAGCTGCTTTATGGTCCATTACTGGACCGGCATGGAAGAAAAAAACCGCTATACGTCGGTCTGGCGCTTTACCTGGTCTCTACAGCCGTTTGTATGCAGTCGAAGCACATCGAAACGCTTATCATACTGCGTTTCATACAGGCTGTGGGAAGCTGCGCTGCACAGGTTGCCGCGATGGCCATGGTTCGGGACCTCTTTGGCCCCAAAGAAAGCGCCAAGGTCTTCTCGCTGCTGCTGCTCGTGCTTGGCGCCTCTCCCATGCTGGCCCCAACTGCCGGCGGCTATATCACCGTCAACTTTGGCTGGCGAGCCATCTTCCTCGTGCTGCTGATCCTTGGGGCAGGCATTACCCTGCTGACCCTATTATTCCTGCCGGAAAGCTATCCTGCAGACCCGGGCTTTTCGCTAAAGCCAAGGCCTATTTTGATAAATTTCTTATCTGTACTGAGGGAACCGCAGTTTATCATCTACGTATTGGTATATGCCTTTGCTTTTGCGGGTCTTTTTGCATACGTCTCGGGCTCACCGATCGTGTTTATGGATATCTTCCATGTTGACAAAAAAACATACGGCTGGATATTTGCCTTCCTGTCACTGGCCTTTATCGGTCTGAGTCAGTTCAACAGTCTTTTGTTAAGGAGATATAATAGCGAACAGATCATTCGCGTGGCGCTTGCCGGCCAGGCCATTGTCGGTATCTTGTTTTTTGTCGTCAACAAAACTGTCGGGCTCGGTCTGCCGCAGACCATCTTCTTCATCTTTATATTTCTGGCCTTTCTCGGTTTTACCAATCCCAATGCAGCGGCCCTTTCTCTTGCTCCTTTCTCTAAAAATGCGGGCAGCGCATCTGCGCTGATGGGCGCCCTTCAAATGGGCATAGGCGCACTGGCTTCTATCGGTATTGGAAAATTCAGCGATGGAACCGCAACGCCCATGATCGCGATCATGGCCAGCACTGCCGTTGTCGCGCTGATCATCCTTTGGATAGGCCGGCGATCGGGAAAGCTCACCCTAACCAGCGGGGCGAGCGATGTCCCGATCGGCCATTAAGTGAGCCGCCGGCAAACATTCTCCGACAGGCGCTCACCGTCTATCGGCAACCGTCTGCCGCCCCCACAGCCAAATACCGACAGCCAAGTGTCCCGCGCCAGTCCTAAGGCAATTTCGCTACCAGTCCTTCGGGCAATACCTTCAATATCCGGTAAATGATCTTCCACTTCCACCCTGGCACGATAACAAAGCTTTTCCCCGCGCCTACGACTGCGCGGGCAATAAATGCCGGCTCCATCAACAAGGACTCCGGCAGATCCAGACCTGCCGTCAGCTTGCTTCGGATATAACCGGCAACAATCGCGTTCACGCCCACCTTCCTGTCAGACAAGTGCTGACGCAAACCTGCCAGATACTGCGTGAACGCAGACTTGGTACTCCCATAAACGAAGTTGCTCTTACGTCCCCTGACACCGGAAAGAGAGGAAAGCCCGACGATACGTTCCAGTGAGGTATTCGTCTTATCCGTAGCGATAATATTCAAAATGGAAACCGCCCCGGCATACAATACATTGATCATCCGGTAGGTCCCTTCCCAGTGGACGAGGGCTTCGTCATTGGTCACCTGGAAACCCGCGGCGTACAATACAATCGCCGGCTTAGCAGGCAGCGATGCATAAAATTCCGCATGCGTATCAAATGCCGTCGCATCAAAATACCGGGTGATCACTTTATCCGCCGGCACCCGACGCTCCTGTAAAAACGCTTCAATCTCTTCAAGGCTGCGAGAAGCCGCAATAACGCTATATCCCTTCCCGACGTACAAAGGGATTGTTTCCTTGGCTACATCCGAATTCGCGCCAAGGATCAAAACTGTCTTCATATCTTATCCAGTATTTGAATGCCATCAGGACCCGCGATAACCGCCCGACGCGCCATATTGTAAAAAAGAGAATGCTCGACGAGACCAACGATACCTGCCAGCCGCTGGTTTAACATCGCCGGTTCCGGAAAGGGTTCAAACCAGTTATCGATCAGATAATTTCCCCGCTCCGTGATGACCGCTCCATCTTTCTTATCGCTCATCCGCAACTGGCACTTCACCGGCTGAACCCATCTTGTCAGCACATTGGTGACATAAGCCAGCGCTTCAGGCACCACCTCTGCCACCAATGGATACCTGCCGTCAAATCGGTCGGCTTTCTTGCTGACGTCTCCCACCAGTACGAACTCATCCGCCATCGCTGCCAGCACCTTTTCGGCAGTATGAACGCCTCCTCCGCTTTTCAATGCATTGAGCCGATGATCGAACTGATCACAACCGTCAAAATACAGATCGATCCGGGATAACCATCCCGATTCGAGTACGGTAAAGCCTTCCTGCAGCAATAGCTGACGCGTAGGAAAGGAAGAGGTGACCAGCTTCAGCGACCGGGCCAGGGTTACATCGGCCTTGATCATAGCCACCAGGTGCGCCATCGTCGAGCCGGCGCCCAGTCCTATCGTACTATCTGGCTTTATAAGCCTTAAGGCCGCAGCAGCGGCATCTTTTTTGAAATCAGCCATAATAAATCTCGGTCTGTCTTTGTTAAAAAATAGCCCGACCGAGATTTATCATCTTATGTCGGGCCTATCCGGCCAGGCGCCCGGAGGCGCCTGAAGATAAAGATAAACAGATCCTCGCAGCTTAGCGCAGCCAGCTGGGCTATTGATATTTTTTCTCCTGCTGGTCATAGAAATCCTTCAGCACCCAAAAGGCTTCCTTCTTCTGGCCCGTCTCGCTGATCAGTCCTTTCCGGTTCCAGAAATTCTGATAAACGGGGTGCTGACGACGAGGCGAACGGAAGTCAACCAATATCCAGGGCGTCATCCCCCGAAGACCGGGTATCGTCTGAAGCAATTGCAGTTGATATCGGTACAGGGAAGCCTGGTATTCTTCGCTCCAGCGTGTCGCGGAGTCTGCATGAAAACCACCCAGCGCATCACCGCCAAACTCCGTGATCACGACGGGCCGGTCGTACTTTATATCGAACCGATAACGGGTCAGGTCGGAAGGCTTATCACCCCAATACCAGCCTGCGTATTCATTAAAGCTGACCAGGTCCAGCTTCTCGCCCAACGGATCGTCTACCACCGCCACATCCCCCTGGCGATGCACCTCCAAAGCCGCCGATACCAGCCGGCTATTATCCAGCTCATGTGCTTTCGCCGCCAGCTTGCCCATAAAGGAAAGCCGCGGTTCGCTGACAGGTGTCTCATTGCCGATACTCCAAATGATAATGCTTGCCCTGTTCTTGTCCCTTATCACCATATCCGTCAGCTGTTTCTCCGCATTGCGATACGTATCCGGATTCGTCCAGGAGATCGTCCAATAGACGGGGACTTCGGCCCAAACCATCAAGCCCATCTCATCTGCCAGCCTTAACATCTTCTCGTTATGCGGATAATGTGCCAGCCGTACATAGTTACAGTTCAACTGCCGCGCCCAGGTCAGCAACATCCTCAAATCGCCCTCACCCCGGTTGCGACCGGGGATCAATGGATTCTCATCGTGGATCGATACCCCCCGCAGAAAGACCGGCTTGCCGTTGAGCAGGATATCGCGGCCTTTTACCTCGACCGTCCGAAAACCGATCCGGTCCGACACATCATCACCCGCCGTATGGATGGTGACCGTATATAATTTTGGCTGCCCAGGCGACCACAGGGTCAGCTTCTTTGCCGGAAAGGAAATGGCTGCCCGGCCAGAGGCATCTGTATGGACAGTTTGTTTGATACCCGCTTCAGGAATACTAACCGTAACATCCTTCGACAAAGATGCTCCATTCAACTGTACATACCCTTCGATCGTATTATTCCTTCCCAGCTGTATCTTATAATCAGAGATAAAGACAGCCGGCGCTTCCGCGAGCAGCACATCCCGTGTGACGCCTCCATAATTCCACCAGTCGGTATTGACCGTTGGGATCTCATCTGCATGCCGGGTATTGTCCACCTTGACTACGATCGAATTTTCACCGGCTGCAAGTTTGCCCGTTACCTCGAACTGAAAAGGCGTAAAACCGCCCTTGTGCATTCCCAGCTTCTTTCCGTTCAGATAGATATGCGCCTCATAGTTGACCGCACCGAAATAAAGGAAATACCGCTTGCCTGCCTGCGGACTTACATCGAATTTTCGGCGATACCATACCGTGCCTTCATAATACAGCAGCTTTTCTTCCTGCGAATTCCAATCGCCCGGCACTTTCAGCGTCGGGCTCAGATCAAAGTCATATTCGATCAACTCATTCTTATCCGAGGGTTTGCGGTCATCATAAAAACCGCCTCTGTCGGAAGCCGACTGATCATAAGCCTGGTGCCGGTAGTCATAGTAGCCATTTTCATAAGGGTCTACCATATAGTTCCAGCGGCCGTCCAGATCGACGATCTGCCGGGCAAAAACATTCTGGATCAGTCCCGTGTCCGCCGGGGTCTGCGCCATTATAAACGCATTAAAATTAAAGAGGAACGGGAGGAGAAAAGACAAGCGAAGGTATTTCATAAGGCTAATTTCGTTAATTTAGCTGCTTTCTCTTATTTGATAACAAAAAAATAATATGAGGCGTTTTTCGATCGTATCCGCTCTGCTGGATGCCCTTGTTTCCGCAAGCGCTCAGTCCATCCCAAGGCCAAAGCTTGTCGTAGGTATCGTCGTGGACCAGATGCGCTGGGACTATCTCTACCGGTATTACGACCGGTATACCCCGGGCGGATTCAAACGCCTTCTTTCCGAAGGGTTCTCCTGCGAGGACACTTATATCTCACACCTGCCGTCCTTCACAGCGGTTGGACATACCACGATCTTTACCGGCACCGTACCTTCTATCCATGGTATCACCGGCAATGACTGGATCGACCAGGCCACAGGTAAAGATATTTATTGCACGGCCGACAGCAGTGTACAGCCGGTTGGAGGCACGGCGCCTGCGGGCAATATGTCTCCGCGTAACGAGCTGGCCACTACCATTACCGACGAGCTGATGCTGGCGACCAATTTCAGATCCCGCGTCGTAGGCATCTAGCTGAAAGACAGGGCCGCCATCCTGCCTGCAGGCCATACCCCGACGGGCGCCTTCTGGTTTGACGACGTCAAAGGCTGTTTCAGCACCAGCACCTGGTATATGAAGGAGCTGCCGCAGTGGGTAACGCAATTTAACGAACGCAACGAACCCGAAAACCTCGTCTCCAAAGGCTGGAGCACGCTCTATCCAATCGACAGCTATACCCAAAGTACAGCCGACAATGTCACCTGGGAAGGTCTTTTTAAAGAGGAGAAGTCCCCTGTCTTCCCTCATGACATAGCAAAAGCGTATAGGGAAGATCATGATAATATCCGAAGCTCGCCCTTTGGCAACACCCTTACGCTGGATTTTGCGAAGGCGGCTATCGACGGCTATTCGCTTGGGCAGCGAGAGTTTACCGACTTCCTGACCATCAACTGCGCTTCCACCGATTACGTCGGACACAAATATGGCCCCAATTCTATCGAAGTAGAAGACGTCTATCTGCGTCTTGATAAAGATCTGTCCGACTTCTTTGCCTATCTCGACAAAAAAGTCGGCAAGGGCAATTATACCGTCTTCCTCACCGCCGATCATGGCGCTTCGCATAATGTCAATTTCTTAAAATCACACCAGATCCCAACGGGTTTTAGCAAGTTGGGAAATCTGCAGAAAGGGTTGAACGATACGCTTGCCAAGGTTACCGGCATCAGCAATCTTGTTCGTTCCACCGCCAATTACTATATCAATTACAATCTTCGCCGTATCGACAGCGCGGGCCTTTCGGCGGATCTGGTCAAAAAGATCTCGCTGCAATGGCTCAACCGTCAGACGGGTCTGCAGTATGTCATCGATATCGATGCATTGATGACTACGCCGCTGCCTCAACCGCTGCGGGATATGGTCATCAACGGATATAACCGGAAACGCTGCGGCTCTATTCTGCTGATCCCCGAACCGGGCTGGTTTGACGGCTGGGGCACAGGCACCACGCATGGAACCTGGAACCCACAGGACACGCATATTCCGCTGGTTTTTATGGGATGGGGGATCAAGCACGGGGAAGGACGCCGCACCGTTCATATGACGGATATAGCGCCCACCGTAGCCGCTCTTTTGCATATTCAGATGCCGGATGGCAATATTGGAGAGGTCATTGGTGAAGCGCTGAAATAAGAGGCGCAAAAACAGCCAGTGGCCAGGACAGAGTCCTGTATCCTTTGAACACGAAAGCCGTAGCCTTTTTAACAACAGATTATGTATCAGCTTTCTCCGGGAGAAACTATTCTACGACTATCTGTCGCTGCAATATTGGGCAGCCTCGTAGGCCTCGAGCGCCAACGCAAAGAGGGCTCGGCGGGACTGCGTACGCATATGATGGTCTGTCTGGGCAGTTGCCTTGTCATGATCGTTTCCGCCTTTGGTTTTGAAGACATTCTTGGAAGGCCCGCTGTCGTGCTTGACCCCTCCCGTATCGCAGCCCAGGTGATCAGCGGCATCGGTTTCCTCGGCGCCGGCACCATCATTTTCCTGCAGCCCAGATCCATCCGCGGCCTCACCACCGCAGCCGGACTGTGGACCGTAGCCGCCATCGGGCTCGCAGTAGGCGCAGGACTCTATGTCGCCGCAATCGCCACCACCGTTATTGCGCTGCTGATCCTTGCCGCCTTCAAACCCTTGGAGAGCCGGCTGACGAATAAACGCCTCCAGGATAAACAAAAAAAACGGCCGATCCTCCCAGAGGAAGACCGGCCGTCTGATATCTAATAAAGCACGCATCTGCTGCGCCAAAAATTAAGTCGGATTTACTTTTTCTCCCGACTCTTTTACATGTGTCAGTTTAAACCAATCCTTCGCAAACGGCTTTAGCAAGGCTGTTGCTGCGGCAGGTCCCCAGCTGCCCGCCTCATATTCGTACAGCTGTTTCTTTGGAGACTTCTTCCATGCGTCCAGGATCGGCATTACCACCTTCCACGCCTGTTCGATCTGGTCATCACGCATAAACTGTGTCGCATCTCCTTCCAGTGTATCGAGCAACAACGCTTCATACGCCTCAGGCAAAGACTGTGAATACGCGTCCTTATACATAAAGTCCATTTCAACCGGCAGCAGCTTCATATGCAGCCCCGGCACCTTTCCTTCAAACAACAATCCTATTTCCAGTTCCGGCTGAATGCTGATGATCAGTCGGTTTGGAACGATATCATCCTTGAAGATCTTATGCGGCGAATCCTTGAACTGGATCATGATAACCGAAGACTGACGCGGCATCGATTTGCCTGTCCGTAAAAAGAAAGGAACACCTTTCCAGCGTGCGCTGTCGATAAATAAACGCGCAGCGACAAATGTCTCTGTCGTGGAGTCGGGCGCCACCTGCGCTTCCTGCCGGTAGCCGACACGCGGGATACCATTGACCTCACCCGCCGTATACTGACCACGTACTACGTTCCTGAAGACATCGGCTGGCGTGAACGGACGTACATCCTTCAGCACTCTTACCTTTGCATCCCGGATCGCCTCGGCTTCGTAGGCCTTTGGACAATCCATCGCGACAATACACAACAGCTGCAGCAGGTGATTCTGGATCATATCCCTCAACGCGCCGCTGGTGTCATAATACCCGCCGCGCGACCCGACACTCACTTCTTCTGCTACGCTGATCTGGATATGATCGATATACTTATTGTTCCACAAAGGTTCAAAGACATAATTGGCGAAACGAAATGCCATGATATTCTGCACCATCTCCTTACCGAGATAGTGGTCGATATGATAGATCTGCTTATCGTTAAATCGCTTGTTCAGATAACGGTTTAGCTTACGCGCGCTATCCAGGTCCGTACCGAATGGTTTTTCAACTACTATCCTATCGAGGTTTTCCCTGTTGCACAACTTCTGCTTGCACAATGCATCTGCAATCACTTCAATAAACCGGGGCGCTACCGCGAAGTAGAACATCCTTACTCCGCGCTGCTGCTCCCTGTCCTCAAAACCTTTTATCTTAGCCTTTAACGTGCTATACGTTTCTTCCTTTTGGAAATCGCCCTGGATGTAAGAGACCCGGGCTGCAAACGTATCCCATTTCTTTTTATCCGCCTTGCCGTTACGACTGAATTCATTGACGCCTTCCAGCAGCCATTCCCGGTAGACTTCCTCATCTGTCTGCACGAAGTCTACACAGTAAATAGAAAAGACAGCGGGCATATGCCCGTCTGCATATAAATTATAAAGGGCTGGAATGAGTTTACGCCTGGTGAGATCTCCCTTAGCGCCGAAGATGGTGATCGCAGAAGGGACGACTTTTTTTACTTTGCTCATATACAAACTTAAGTATTTTAATGCAAAAGCCTTCCCTTTTGGGGAAGGCCCCCGGCAAAATTTGTTTTGCCGGACATAAAAAGAAAAGAGGCTGTCTGCTTTGTTTTTGAGACAGCCTCTTTTGCCCATTATTTGTTGTATAAATAACGGCTTTATTGGCCCTTATTGAGGTGCCTGCCAGGTATTGTTCTTCGTATCCACATCAGGATAACGCTGATCCGGATCGATCGTCACCGAAGCAATTTTGCTCGTAGACGCATAGTGGAATTTCCAGACAGGGCCGTGCATCCAGACTTCTACCGGCAGTTTTACCCGACTTGTGTTCCCGTTGGATTCCTTTACCTCAACGGTAACAGGCATCGGCAGCTTCTCTTTTGTTTCGATCGTGATGATCGATCCCTGGGCAGGATCGTCCTTCACATAGTCAACTCCGGTCACCGCCTGGTCGATCTTCCAGTTGTTCAGGAACCAGCCCCGCCAGAAATAATCCAGGTTCTCACCAGAGGCGTTTTCGATCGCATGGAAGAAATCATAAGGCGTAGGATGTTTGAACGCCCACTCATGGACATAATAACGGAAAGCATAGTCGAAGCGCGCCTTGCCCAGGATTTCTTCGCGCAGCAGCTGGAGCCCCATGCTTGGCTTTGCATAAGCCGTAACTCCAAGGCTGCGGCCCTGTACGACGTCAGGAATGGTCATGATCGGGTCAAAGCTACGCCAGAATCCGGCCATCCGCGAACGGGGTCCGTCGGCATGAAAGTATTCGCCATTGTTGAAAGCAGAGTCGGCTACGGTGTTGATATAGGTATTAAAACCTTCGTCCATCCAAGGGTATTTCCGTTCGTTGCTACCAACGATCATCGGGAACCAGTTGTGACCGAATTCATGCCGGGTAACGCCCCAGAGACTTCCGTTCTGGTCGCGTGCGCCGCAGAAGACGATACCGGGATATTCCATACCTGCCACGACACCTGCCACATTGGTGGCAACGGGATAGCTGAATTCATAGAATGCCTTGGAGTAGTATTCAATACAGCCCTTTACATATTCGGTAGAACGGCCATAGCCGTCTTTTCCGGCGCTTTCGGACGGATAAAGAGAAGCCGCCAGCGCCTTTTTGCCGCTGGGCAGGTTGATGCGGGCCGCATCCCAGATAAAGGAGGCAGAAGAAGCCCAGGCTACGTCGCGGGTGTTGATACATTTGAATTTCCAGGTCAGACGGCCCTTTGCAGGACGGCTTGCCGGATCAGTTACTTCTTCCTGGGAACGGATAGCCACTGTCTTTTCGCTGCTCTTTGCTTCTGTATAACGCTTCAGCTGCGCTGGTGTCAGCACTTCTGCCGGGTTGATCAGCTCTCCGGAACCGCCTACGATCTGGTTGGCGGGTACGTTGACGCTATACTCGATATCGCCATATTCCAGGTAGAACTCACCCTGTCCGAGGTAAGGTAGCGTGTTCCAGCCATATACGTTGTCATACACGCACATACGAGGGTACCACTGTGCAATTTCGAAGATCTCTCCATTCTTTGCATGAAAACGTCCCATACGGTCCGTGCCATACTCGGGTATCTTAAAAGAATAGCTGATCTTCAGCTTCACCACGCCGCCATTTCCCTTCAGCTCCATGGGCAGCTTTACCTGCATACGCGTATCGGATACCAGGTAATCGGCAGCAGCGCCCTTGCCTGTTGCCGCATTGACCAGTTCTACGGACTTAAGCTCATAACCGCCGGCAAAAGTACCCTGGTTAGCCCAACGGCCACCGGAAACCTCTGTCACCGAAATACCCCTTGAATTGGGGTTATAGATATTCTGATCGAGCTGCAGCCACAAAAAAGGAAGATCCTGCGGGCTGTTGTTCTTGTAGGTGATGATCACCGTGCCTGCGATGCTCTCAGCGGCAGTATCCAGACTTGCGTCAATCTTATAATCAGCGCGATTTTGCCAATATTTCGGCCCGGGACTGCCCGCGGCAGAACGAATATCATCTCCGTAGGACGGATAAAACAAAGGCGCAAACGCCTCATGCTGGTCATAGACGGAGCTGGACTGGGTCGTTGACTGCCCGTGAGCAAACTGCTGCCCCAGCAACAGCCCTCCCAACATAAAGGCACCGATGGATTTTCTCATTTGCCTAACATTTTTATTTAGGCGGCGAAGGTAGAAATTTTCCTATTTTCATTCTATGGATATCCACGAAGTCAAAAAAAGGCTGGTTAAAAGAGCAATAGGCCTCTCAATCGGTAATTTCACTTCCTCAAACCCGGAAAAAGACAGCTGGATAGGCAGGGTTTGTATCTATGGCGAAAACGAAGAGATCCCGCTGGACGACGAGGGTTATGAAATGCTGCCCCTGCTACAGCTCCACCTTGCCAATCTGCCTTTCGTTCCTGAAGAACTGGCTGGCATTAAAGCCCTTACGCTTTTTATCAGCGAAAACCAACCTTATGAACTGAGCAATAATGGCGAGGGCTGGCTGCTTCGTGAATATACCTCTACAGACGACCTCGTATTCAAGGATCTTCGGAATCCCCGCTCTCCTATCCGGTCCTTCCCGCTAAAAGCATCGCTGATAAGCGAAGACTATCCCAGCTGGGATGGCGGAGCAATACCCGCAGATCTGGCAGAGGAGATCCAACGGCTGGAAAAAGCCGGCGTGATCGAAGACTATTATGATGCGATTGAAAGCAATTACGGTCATAAACTGGGCGGCTACCCCACCTTTCACCAGCAAGGCGTCGATTTTGGAGAAGATTTCCAATTCGTCTTCCAGATCGATTCCGACGATAAAGCAAGACTAAATATCATCGACGGCGGCACCTTTTTCCTGGCCCGAAATAAAAAGAACGGCCAGTGGCGCGGATACTGTGATTTTACTTAGTTTTCAAACCGATGTGTCTTTCCGGGATAGAGCAAGACCGGCTGACCAGGCCTCAGCTCGTCCCCTAGTGTCCTTACCAGGAGCATCCCCTCTCCCGTCATGACCTCTACATCATAATGGCTGCCAACAAAGGTCACCCTCTTTACCTGTCCGGCCAGCGCTTCTCCCTGCCCATCCTCTACCCAGATATCTTCCGGGCGGATAAACTCACCTTTCAGCAGGTTATACCGACCAAACAGCCCTGCGACATACTCGTTCTTCGGCTGCCGGTAGATCCTCTCCGGCGTATCCTGCTGTACCACGTACCCATCTTTTATCACCAGGATCTCATCGGCCCAGGACAACAGATCTACCGGATCATGCGACACCAGCATACAGGTGATACCCATCCTGTCGCCGAGATCCCGGATCACCGATTTGAGGATGCTTTTATGGATCATATCCAGATTGGAAAAAGGCTCATCCAGCAGCAATAACTTTGGCGGTTTTACCAGGAGCTTTGCGAGGCTGATCCGCTGCCTTTCGCCCCCCGACAGCTGATCGGTACGGCGCGACAACAAATGATCGATGCGGCATACCCGGTATAATTCCGTCGACTCCTCATCGGACAGCTCATTAGCATAGGAGAGGATCTCCGATACCCTGTAGTTGTTCCATAATTCAAAATGCTGCGATAAATAGGCGATGCCGGGATGACCAGGGATCAAACGCTCCAGGGGCCCCAACACGCGGTTGCCTTCGAACAATACCTCTCCCTTTTCTGCGGTTTGAAGACCTCCGATCGTCTTTAAAAGCGTACTCTTGCCTGAGCCTGTTTCCCCCGCAATGGCCAGCCGCTGATGCAGACTTTGCGTAAAAGAAATACCCTGGCCAAGACCGGAAACCTGTAGAAGAATCATGGATCAAAAATAGAATAAAATGAGTTACTTTGTCCCCCTTTATGGCGTATAACGAACCTATACTACGGACCGTCCAGGTGATCAGGTATGTCACGCCGCTGCGGGAAGGCGGCTCCCTGCCAGCCATCGCCGAAGCCGATGACGAATTTCTGTATGTGCTGAAATTCAGAGGTGCGGGACAAGGGGTAAAGTCCCTTATCGCCGAACTCATCGGCGGCGAAATAGCCAGAGTCCTGGGTTTTCGCATGCCGGAGATCGTCTTCGCCAATCTCGACGCCGCCTTTGGCAGATCGGAACCCGATGAAGAGATACAAGACCTGCTAAAAACGAGTATCGGACTAAACCTTGGCGTCCACTATCTTTCAGGATCTATCACCTTCGACCCTGTCGTGACAAAGGTCGATCCGATGCTGGCCTCCCGGATAGTATGGCTCGACGCACTGCTCACGAATGTGGACCGTACCGCCCGCAATACCAATATGCTGGTATGGAATAAAGAGCTCTGGCTGATCGATCACGGCGCCTCGCTCTATTTCCACCACTCCTGGGACAACGCTTTTATCCATCCCGACAGTCCCGAACTGGCAGCCATTGCACAGCGGCCTTTTGTACAGATAAAAGACCATGTACTCTTACCCTGGGCCAGCGAACTCGAAAAAGCCGATATGCGGTTCCGCGAACTCCTCACCCCCGAAAAGATCCGGGCCATCACCGGGCTCATCCCCGAGGACTGGCTGACCGACAAAACGATCTGGGGTACAACCGAAGACGCCGCCATCACTGCCGATCAAAGGCGCAGCGTCTATACCCGATTTCTCGAAACACGCGTGGCTTCGTCCACGGTTTTTATAAATGAAGCCCAGCATGCAAGAAAAGCACTTGTTTGAGTATGCCGTTATCCGTGTCGTCCCAAAAGTCGACCGGGAGGAGTTCCTCAACGTTGGGGTCATACTTTACTGCCCGCGGCAGAAATTTCTTCAGATGCGGTACACCATCGATACTCAGCGGCTCAACGCCTTCAGCCCCGGTCTGGATATATCCGAGCTGACCAGCTATCTGCAGGCCTTCGAAGAAATTACCCTTGGCCACCCCAAAGGCGGTCCCATCGGCAAGTTCGACCTGCCTTCCCGCTTCCGCTGGCTTACCGCCACCCGAAGCACTATCCTGCAGTCCTCAAAAGTGCATCCAGGTTTTTGCGAGCACCCTGAAGCCGCCCTGCAGCGACTACACGCCACATTAGTATTGTAAATAAATTACCATGACCGAAATCACAGACGCCATCCAGGACCCCCTGGAAAATGCCGAAAAAAGCAAGATCAATTCCATGGTAGCCCTATTCGTCGCTATCACCGCCACTTTTATGGCAATCTGCAATGTCAAGGACGGCAATATCGTCCAGGCCATGGATCAGGCACAGGCTCACAGCATCGACTCCTGGTCATATTATCAGTCGAAGAGCACCAAACAGGCGACGACGGAAAGCGTCCTCGAACTGGCCCGGCTCCAGAAATCACCCGGGACCGATACCATCATACAGAAGTATGAAACCACCATACAACGATACGACACGGAAAAAGCTGCTATAAAAAAGCAGGCAGAAGACTATGAGAAACAATACAACGACCTCAACCTTTTCGACGATCAGTTCGATATGACCGAAGCCCTGCTGACCATCTCCATCGCAATGCTCGGTATCGCCTCGCTGACCCAGCGCAAGTGGCTGCTTTGGTTTGCGGCAACCGTCAGCGCGATCGGTATAGTGCTGGGGCTGGCGGCTTTTATGAAGATCAGCTTACACTCGGACTTTATTTCCCGCATCCTCGGATAACGGGAAAAAGGAGCCGTCTTATGTCTGGCAAAAGCCTTTGCCGGGCCACCAGGTCCTTTTTGTTAATTTATCTTTTTATAGTCCGCCGGGACTTCGAAGGTCGAAGCCGGAACCGGTCTTGACGAATGAGTGGTCAGGTTAGTCGTCAGATCGTCGGCATGCGCCCTGACCACAACGCCTTCTCCGCCTGCAGCCTTGATCTTTGCAAGGATCTGCGAGCCGTTGGGATAATACGTCAACGGACCAGCAACGTACAGGCTGCTTACCCCCAGTTCCTTCGTGATCCACAGGTCCAGCTTCTTGCCTTTTATCCTGACAGCAAAGTGCTCGCAATTAAAAGAATTGACCTTTTCCGTCCCTACCATTTCTACCGTGATATCGCCATCGCCAAGTTTCATCTTCTTTTCCTGGGCCAGCTCGATAAAATCCTGTTCGGACTTTAGTTTCTTCCTGTCCACGACATGGATCTCCTTGTTCGCCTGGAAATCAAAAATGATCGCTTCCAGCTCTTTCCCTTTCGGGATATCGGCTATCCCACCCTTCAATGGATAAATTTTAGCTTCCACCCGAGCCTTCGTGCCGGATAAGTAGACGGTCATCATCGTCTCGCTCTTGTCCGAACAATCATACATCAATGTCCCTTCGAATTGAGCATAAGAAATACACGAAAAAGCCAATAATGCTGTAACTAAAGCCAATCGGATCATATTGTCAGTTTTAAATCGTTAAGAGAATGCGGAGTCGGAGTAAATCAACGCATAAAAATACGAAAAATACGCGACCAGCCTTTCCCCGGTTGCTCTTTCAAAAGAAAAGGTTCGGAATACGGATCGCTCAATCTGTACCCCGAACCTTGAATTTTTTCGATCCGCGCGTCACCGACGGTGGCCGATGAAGCACCGAGGCCATTGTCCTCAGGTTACCTGGCCGCCGAACGCAGCCGTTGGCCTAGTAGCCAGGATTCTGCCCCAGAGCCGGATTTACCTGCGTCTCCCTGAAAGGGATCGCATAGATCAGCTTATTGTCCGTTACATTATAAGAATTTGATAGCAGAAAGGGTAAAGCCGCCTTTTGCTTTATCCCATAGGCCGTCATAACCGCCACCGCCTGGCCCGTACGCACCAGGTCAAACCAGCGGTGATTTTCAAAAGCCAATTCCACCCTGCGCTCATGTGCAATCGTATCCCGAAGCATCTGCTGATCAGTAATAGAGGCCGGGATCACGCCCGCACGCTGACGGACCTGATTCAGATAAGGCAGTGCATCCCCCGACTTTCCCTGCTCATTGAGCGCCTCCGCCAGCATCAGCAGCACATCCGAATACCGGTATACGTACCAGTCATCATCCGTACTATATTGCACCGAGGACTCATAGGGAGGATTGAATTGCTTCTTGACAAACCGGTGCAGAAAAGAAGTAGTATATCCCATCCGACGTCCCGTCGTATCCTTATAGTTGAGGATACTGACCACACTATCCGGTACAAAGTTCGTCGATTTATCAAGGTGCCCTCCAATAACCCCTATGCTGGCATCCAGCCTGGAATCACCCGGATAATAAGCGTTGATCAGGTCCTGCGAAGGTACGTTGAAGCTACCCACCGTATTGTTGAACCCGTTGGAATTGCCCAATACCGCATTCATATTGGTGGTCACCGGGGTAAAGTCATACACGAACTGGCTACCTTGATTATCCGTGCCCGATTTGTACTGGATCTCGAAAATACTTTCCTTTCCATTCTTGTTGGCGGTCTTAAAGACATCCGCATAGTTGGGCATCAAAGAGTATCCCATCTGCGTTACGGGGGTCAGCACGCTCACGGCCGAATCATACTGTTTCAGCGTCAGATAGACCAACCCTAGTTCCGTAGCCACCATTCCCTTGGTAATATAGCCTGTACCGGGGAAAGTGGGCGCAGGAAGACGGCCCAGCGCATCTGTAAGATCACTCTTGATCTGCGTATAGACCGAATCCACCGGAGACCGGTTAACCAGCGCATTCTGGGCATCCGTTACCTCATGAAGATATAAAGGGACCTTCCCATATAACCGCACCAGCTCAAAGTAATAGTGCGCCCGCAAGGCTTCCGCCTGGGCAATGATCAGACTCCTGGCCGAATCGGTCAGATCGGCAGGCGGCGTCTGTATCTTATCCAGAATGACATCTGTTTGCTGAATACCCTTATAGTCGGCCGTCCAGAGACTCAGGATCGTCGTGTTGCTGGCGTCATCCAGAAACTCGGCCAGGTTCTCGCTCCCCGAAGCGCCCCGGTCCTGCTCGTTATAATCAAAAAAGGTATTATCTGACCGCATCTCCTCCATATAATAGGCAATATTGGCCGAGGCGCGCAGCGGTGTATAGGCACCCACCAGCGCGGTCTGGAAATCGGCTGCCGTTTTGTAAAAATTTCCTTCGTTCACCTGCCCTTCGGGATACAGCGTTACAAATTTCTTGCTGCAGGAAGAAAGAATAAGGAATACAACAAGGATCAGAATTATATTTTTCATGGTGCTATCCATTTTTGTACGATCAAAAGTTTACGTTTGCTCCGATCATTAAAATACGGGGGATCGGATAAGAACCATTGTCAAGCCCCGCCTGCGTTTGATTATCCTTTGTATCGTTCACCTCCGGGTTCTGGCCAGGATATTTGGTGAACATAAAGGCATTCTGTATGCTTCCATAGATCCGCACACTCTTGATATAATGAAGCAGCTTCTGATCGAACGTATATCCCAGCGTTATGTTCTTTACAGCCAGGTAATCGCCGCTAAAGACCCAGGTACTGTTGACCAGCCGGTATAGCTCCGTCGTACCCGTAAGTGTCCTTGGAACTTTGCCATTGCCAGGATCCTGCTCACTCCTCCAACGGTATTGCATATCTTTTGTCACATTAAAGACCCCATCGAGGTTATGAAGGTTCTGCAAATTGGTGTTCATGATCTTATTCCCCACCTGCCCGGCTATAAGAACACTCAGATCAAAGCCTTTCCAGGAAAAGTTATTGGTCATACCATAGATAAACTTTGGAGTTGTTCTTCCCAGGAAAGTACGGTCATTGATATCGATCGTGTCATCATTGTTCACATCCTTCATCCGGGCAGAGCCGACTGAAGAAGTTGCAAATTTGGGGTAGCGCGCAAAATCGTTCTCGTTCATATACACCCCTTCAAAGACATAGCCATACAGTTCCCCTATCCGATGTCCAACCTGGGTCCGGTTGTAATCCGAATAAGTCTGTGTTCCACCGATGGGCGTATTGTTTGCCAGCGCCGTCACCTTGTTGTCCATAAAGGAGATGTTAAAGTCCGTCGTCCAGGTAAAAGGCCCCTTGATATTGTCCGAGCTGATCTGGATGTCATGGCCCCACATCTTGAATGCACCGGTGTTGAACTCGATCGACTCATAGCCGGAGGCATAGGGCAAGGGCAACGGCACCAGCATATTCGATGTTTTCTTTTTATAATAATCGTAGCTGATGTTGACTCGTCCATGGATAAGGGTCAGATCCGCACCGATGTCCAATTGATCTGATGTTTCCCAGCTCAGATTTGGATTACCCAATGTCGTCAGCGATTCACCCAGCACGGTGCTGCCGCTTGCCACATAGTTGGAAGTGCTCAACAACGTCGTTTGTGTATAGTTGCCAATATTGAAATTACCTGTTCTTCCGTAACTGCCCCTGATCTTCAGGAAATTCAGCACCGACCACTTGGGGAAGAACTTCTCATCGCTTGCTACCCAGGCTGCAGAGACGGAGGGAAAGCTGCCGTATTTCTTATTGTTACCAAAGCGCGAGCTGCCGTCATTGCGGAACGTTCCGGAGATATAATACCTCTTCTTGAAGTCATAGTTGATACGCGCCAAGGCCGATACGATCGTCCAGCTCGTACTGTTAGACGTGCCCGTTGTCGTGCTTGCCGCATTCACCCAGGGGGTTTCGTCCGTTGCAAAACCCGTCCCGGTAATTGACCGGAGGCTCTCGTAGGACTTTTGGGTCGAATAGCCAGCCAGTACATCGAGAGAATGATTCCCCAGGTTCGTACTATAGGTCAGCAGGTTTTCATTCGTCCAGGTATATGTGTTGTTGGAATTATTGACCGCCTGGGACTGCGCAGGAGACCTGGGCGGCACCACACCAAAGTTGCCAAAATTGGTCCCGTAATAAGCATTGTAGTCCTGCGTCAGGATATCCCCGTTGATCGTCGATTTGGCATGAAAGCCGTGGAAGAACTCAACATCGATATATGCATTCCCCAGGAAGGAAAAGTTAGTCTGATCATTGTCCATGATCTTCTCCTGCTGCAGGTAGTTAGGGAGCGCATACATCCCGTAGGAAGCCGTCGACAGATTCCAGACGCCATTGGTCTTGGGCGAAATCAGCGGCGAACTGAGGTCTGCCCCCGCAACCACCTGTCTGTTACCATTAAGCGCCAATGTCCCCCCTCTTGTATTGTGATCGATCTGATAGGCAGGGGCAAGGTTTAGACCAAGCTTTATCTTTTCGATCGGCCGGTACTCCGTATTCGTACGGAAAGCGTATCGCCTGGTCCCTGTATTGTACAATACACCATCCTGGTTAAAATAGTTCATCGTGGTGCTGGAGGAAAGCTTTTCGGTTCCCGTCGAGAAATTTACTGTATAGTTTTGTACCGGAGCCGTATGGATCAGCGCGCCATACCAGTCCGTGCCTTTTCCATACTGGCTGGGATTGGCATAGTCCGATGGGATGGTTGCTGTATTCGTGGTTGGATCAGTCCACCCTTCGTAGGTGATCTTATCCTGATAAAAGCCCTGCATATAGGTGGCAAACTCCCGGGCGTTCATCAGATCGGGTCTGCCGCGCTTGGGCACGCTTTGCAGACCATCATATACATTGAGCGAAATACTGCTCTTTCCGATCTTTGCGGTCTTTGTCGTGATAAGGATCACCCCGTTAGAGGCACGGCTGCCATATAAAGAAGTGGCCGCGGCATCTTTCAGTACACTATAGGATTCGATCTCATCGGGTGCAATAAGATTGATATCGCCCGTTCCGCCTGCGGCATCGCTGTTTAGCGGCTGTCCATCAACCACGATCAAAGGCTGATTGCCCGAATTCAGCGATGCAGAGCCCCGAACCCTGAACACGATATTATTGCCGGGTATGCCGCTGCTCTGCTGTATTTGCACACCAGCGACCTTTCCCTGAAGCTTCTGTCCAAACTCCGTAGCCTGTATATCCTGAACAGAGGCCTCATCTACTTTACTAACGGCGCCTGTAATGTCCCGTTTTAATTGCTTACCATAACTAACCGTCACCTGCTCGAGTGTGTTGGCCTCCCGGGTCAGAGTAATATTTATGACCGATTGTCCGCTGGCGGGCGCCTCCTGCGTGCTATACCCCACATGACTAAAGACCAGCACCGCATCCGGCGGTACGGCGATCTTATAATGACCCAAACTGTCCGTAGGGACAAAACGAGTCTCTCCCTTGACCTGGACAGTTGTCCCGGAAAGATCCGTCGAGGTTGCACTTAGTCGCACAGAACCCGTCACAAAAACCTTTCCGCCCGTCGTATCATTACCAGGGATGGAGTCGTTTGCTGCTGTCGCCTTTTGGGGCGTTGTGTCTTTTGGAATTGCCGGTAAATTGTCTTTGCTTGGTTCTGGCCCTAATCCGGGCGGTATAACGGGCTTCCTGGCCGTATCCGCCGCGGGCTTACCCGCCGTATCAGCCGGCTTTGCCGTACTGTCCTTCTTTACGCGTACCGTCGTGTCCTTACCCTTGGGAATAGTGTCAGTCGGTTTTCTTGAAGCAGTATCCTGCGCCAGCGAAGTCGAATGCAGGAAAAAAGAAATGCAAAAAAGTAAAAGTACAGTGCATAGCGGTCTGGTACGGGCTGATGTGTACATTGTCATAAACAGCCGGTTAAAAATGTGATTAATGGGAAATGTAATTGTACTTCTACGGGTTGCTTTCGGGCAGGAGCTGGTTTTATTGGAAGAAGGATGTGTACATTAAACAAATACCTTGCCACTACATTGCGGACCTGTTATTTATAATCATACTTTAATGCAGGGGATGTTTTTCCACAGATAACCGACATATAGACAAGGCGTTATATTTGCTTAACGGCCAGGCAATTCTCCATCGCGCCGGACAGTTTTTTATTTTTTTATAGTAAAACAAGGTGACCTTTTCATCTTTTACCCATAAACAATATAAACAACCCCTATGCAGGATCAAATAATAGTAGAGCTGATTCGGTCAGGTAAAAGCGATAAAGCCCTGAACAGCCTGTATAAATATTTTCCGCTGATCCGGAAACATATCCGAAACTTCGGCGGGACACGCCAGGATGCGGAAGACATCTTCCAGGAGGGTCTGATCATCCTCTGCAGAAAAGCAAAGGATCCGAGCTTCACGCTCATCGCTCAATTGAGTACCTATTTATATAGCGTATGCCGCTACCTGTGGAAAGACGAAACCGGGCGACGGTTACAGACAACCGATAGCCTCCCCGACATCGGCGTCGGTGACGAAGAATTATGGCAGGCCGCAATAGATGAGGAAACTCATGCCCGGCTAGCCGAAAAGGTCCTCAACGGGTTAGGCGATCGCTGTCGGGAACTGCTGCTCCTCTTTTATAAAAGCCAGCTCCGGCTAAAGGATATTGCCCAGAGAATGGGCTACAGTTCCGAGAACACCGCGAAAAACCAGAAGTACAAATGCCTGGAAACTGCCAGAACCCAGCTTCGCGAACAGAAACCAACCTTCGAAACCCTATAACCCTTTATTTATGCGTAGCGAACTCCAACAAATACAGCAAATCGAGCAATATCTCTCGGGACAGCTTTCTGCGGAAGATCTGGCGGCATTCGAAAACCTCCTGGCCTCCGACCCGACCCTCCGCGAAAAGGTTGAGCTGCAACGAGGCATCCACAATGGGCTCGATCGTATTCACTGGAAGAGCCAGATCAGAGGAGCCCGCCGATCTTTTCATCAGAAGCGCATTGGCTGGCGCTGGGGCGGAGGACTTGGGCTGGCGCTTCTGACCACTGTCGGCTTTTTACTTTTTAACTCCCCTAAAGCAGCGCATAGCATCCGGCTTTTTCACAACGACAAAACCGCGACGCCAACAGCTTCCGACACCCCCATCCTTTCCCCGATAAAAACGTCCACGGCTGTCGACTCATCCTCGGTCTTTGCCCCTACTATTCTTCCGCCCGTGACAAACCCATCCGATCCTATCCCGGCACAAATCTTCACGATCTACACTACCCGCGATACCATACTCTCTTCCGCCGAAGGACTTACACTGTCTATTCCAGCCAACGCCTTCCTCGAAAGCAATGGTCGGCTAGCCAAAGGACCGGTTCAGCTCCTGCTCAGAGAAGCGCTGAATGCTGAGGACATTCTGAAGGCCGGGCTATCCACCCGATCCGGCGATCAGCCGCTCGAAACCGCAGGCATGTTCCTGATCGACGCCAAAGAAGACGGCAGGCTGCTAACCCTGAATCCGCAAACCACCCTGTACGCAGACGTTCCTGCCAACGCCATAAAGCCTGGCATGATGCTTTATACCGGCGTCAAAAAAGCCGATAGTACGATCGACTGGATCAATCCCAAGCCGCTTGAACACAACCTGGTCTGCGTCGATATCAATATGCTCAATTTTTATCCGCCGCACTATCTCGATTCTATTCGCCAGCGGGGATATAATGATCATGACAAGCGTTTTACCGATAGTCTTTATTACTCTTTCGCGCAATACTTCGGCTCTGGTACTATTTATAGATCAAAAGTCGCGCAGCAGGAATATTCACCCCGCATCGCCCTTAAATCAGATACGTTCATCGAGCCGCGGCGCGATTCTGTCACCTCACCGCGAAGAAATTCGGTTGGATGGTTCCCTCATTCCTGTGGTCTCAACCCCGCCAGTATAAAAACAATCTGGACCGAAAAATTTCAACATACCCTCCTGGCTACTCACGAGTTTGAGGAACGGCTCTACTGGCTGCACAAATGCGGGGACCAATCCTTACTCGATCTCTATATCAACCACCTCGACTGCAATTTATATGAGCTGGACTCCATGGTCGTCGCCAAAACAACCAACGGGGATATGCATGCACTGTTCCTCTCCTTTCAGGCCCGCCGCGACGGAAAAGTAAAAGCAGGCTCCCGCCAGTTCCAGGAGCTCAGCGACTATTACAATAAAAAGACAAAAGAAATAACCAACGCTATTGCGCAGGAACAGCAGGCCTATCGGGATAAAATGCAAACGCTGGAAAGGCTGTCGGAAGAGAAACACGACATTCACTCCCAGGATTCCGTCAACAGAGCCCAACAACAGCTCTACGAAGAATACAATTACAATTTAAATCGCGTCGCCAAAAAGCTGGGCTATCACCCCAAGCAACCCATGCCCGGCCAGACCGTTTACCGTGCGCCGATTACTATTCTCGGCTGGTGCAATGTCGATCGCCAGGTCTACCTCGCCACGCAAAACCGACGTCCTACGAGGATCATCAATCAAGAGAACGGCAAAACCTATACGCTCCGCTACAGCCCCGCCAACTTCCATATCCTCGATCCCCAGAATTACGACCATATTGCCGTCTATCTGCTGCCCAACAAGCTCAGCACCTTTATGCGCATCACCGGTTCCCACGGCAATTTTTCGGAATGGCTCAATGACTTCTTTCACTACGACCTCGTCTGCATCGCCTATAAAAATGAGCAGGCCTACTATTATATTCAATCTGACATAGAAGCTGGCGATTATTCGCTTGGACTGATCCCCATCAGTGCCGCACAACTCGACGAACGGCTCAACGATCTGCACCGCACCGACCTTATCGAAGACAACCATTTTACCCGCTGGGAAGTTGCCGACCAGAAAAGACACGAACAGTACATGTCAGTCGTCCGATTGCACCAGCAATTACGCAAGTGGTTGTTTCCCTGCCTAATCGACGATTTGCCAGAGCCTGTAATAATAAGGGAAACCCCGACGTATAAATGATCATTCGTTAATCGGCATCGCCCTCCGGCCATCAAATCTGATAATTTCCGCCTATCCCCGGCTAAATCACGGGTATAGCCGCAATGTTAAACCCTGTATCTTCAATGCCATGAAGCAAGCCTTTCTTTCCCTGTTGGCCTTCCTCTGTCTCTTTTGTCGTGCCCAAAGCCAGGCGCCAGCAGGCGTGACCATAGCCTCTTTCGCCCAGCGAATGATTACGACGCCGCCCGATTCAATGCGTCTCGACACGTTCTATAAGAAATATACAGATGCCTTCGGCATCCCCATCACCTCCTCAGAAAAAGTTCCCGACGACGCGCTGCTCGTTGCCCGCGACATCATCAATTTTATGCTGCTGAAAAGACTCGACGTCCGGGAAGAACTCGTCCAACATCATGCCCGTATCTCGATCATGTCCATTAACGAAATGGAAACCGATCTACCCGAACACAGAGACTGGAAGAAACCAACAAAGGAGGATCCCCGGCTCACTCCCGGAGAAAGAGAGAATTATGACAAACCAGGTGGCATCGCCTCTATGACCGATAAAGAATACTGGAACAAAAGAGCCCGCGGTATGGGCGGACTGCTTACGGACTGTGCCGAAGAAAATCTGCTGGGCTATCCCAGGACCCGCTATTACGGGGAAAATATCCTCGTCCATGAATTCAGCCATAATATCATGCGTGCCCTGGAACAAACGGATCCCGCGCTGGTTGCAGAAGTCAACTCAGCCTATGAATCAGCCAAAGCAAAAGGCCTCTATAAAGGCCAATACGCCATCAATACCGTTGCCGAATACTGGGCCGAAGGTACCCAATGGTGGTTCTGGTCCAATATCGAATTCTATGACGGACCCACCCGCATCCAGACGCCCGACGAGTTCAAAGCCTATGATCCTGCTCTTTACAACATCTTGTCCCGCGTATATTACGGGCATCATATTCCTGCGGATGTATATTATGGAAAAAACTTACGGCCGGTCAAACGTTAATCTTTCATCCCAACCAACAAATTAGACAATTTTTAAATTCTTATTATTCCTCCTAACTTGTTCAAAGAACTTGATTTATGAGTGCAGCAAAACCACTTGACCAAGAGATTATCAATCATTTGAACAATCTGAATGTTCAGCAAAAAGGAGTTGTCCTGATGTCGTAAAGACATTTGCTCAGGAAGAAGCTGATTGGTAGGACGGCGTAGAAGAAGCAGCCCAGGCGTCAATCAATATGGGTATAAAAGAAGCAGCACAAGGGAAGACCACTCCACATAAAGAGGTGATGAAAAATTACAAGAAATGGACCTCTAAGTAAGCTGGTCAGACGAAGCCATCAAAACGTTCGAAAAAATATCGAGTTCTTTTAAAAGAGTGGACCGAGAAAGAAGTAAACAAATTTGTCCAGGAAACCGAACGAGACATCAACCGAATTTCCCATCAACCTGAATCATATCCTACAGGTAACAAAAATCCCCAATACCTTCGATCCCAACCCACTAATTTCTCCCCCCGATATAAAGCTTGATCGCCGACTCGATCTCGGCAATTCGGAAAGGCTTCGATATAAAGTTATTCATCCCCGCCTGCAGGCATTTCTCCTTGTCATCACTCATCGCATCCGCCGTCAACGCCACGATCGGCACCTTCCCCAGGGGATTGGGCAGCCTTCGGATCACCCGCGTCGTCGTGTATCCATCCATCTCCGGCATATTCACATCCATAAAGATCAGCGCAGGCTGATGCTGCGCCAGAATCTCAAGAGCTTCGCGCCCATTCCCGGCCTGCAGGACCGTAAAACCCATCCGGTTCAACAACTCCGTAATCAATAGCTGGTTTATCGGATCATCTTCTACAACAAGAACCGAAGCATTTTCCGTAAGGCTGTTGATCCGTGGCACAGCCGGATGAATGCTTCCGTTTTCGTCCCGGGTATTGACCAATGACAAAAGAACATCGCTGATATCCTTTAGTTTGACCGGCTTCTGCAAAAAGATATTGATCCCCGCCTCCTCTGCCTGTCGTTGAAAAGAGATCTTCTCCAACGAAGACAACATCAGCAGGAACGGCTGTTCCTTCCCCTTCAGCAACTGCTTTATCTCCATCACCAGCGTGATCCCATCCATCTCCGGCATCTGGTGATCCGTGATGATCAGATCAAAGGAATACCCCTGCCGCATCGCCCTCCGGACAGCCTCCAATGCCTCTTCCCCGCTGCGGCTTACCACGCAGGATATGCGCAAATAATCGAAGATGCCCTGCATCAACTGACGATTCGTATCGTTGTCATCCACAACCAGAACTCGTTTCAACGACGTGATCGGAGATAAAGGCGCAATAGGCAGGTCATCCAGGATCTCCAGCGGCAGGGAAAAGATAAAGGTACTCCCCTTCCCAAGCTCGCTCAGGACCTGCAGATCCCCATCCATCATCTGCGACAGACTTCGCGAGATCGTCAAACCAAGCCCGCTACCTCCATATTTACGCGTGGTAGACGTATCCGCCTGCGTAAAACTTTCAAATATTTTGTCCAGTTTATCCGGGGCGATCCCGATACCGGTGTCTTTGACTGAAATACTCAGCTGGCAAAAGGTCTTATTCCCTTTTTGGATTCTTGGACCCGACTCTTTTACGTCGACAAAGATCTCTCCCTTTGGTGTAAACTTGATCGCATTGGCCAGCAGATTGACCAATACCTGCCGGATCCGCACCGCATCCCCCGATACTATTGTCGGAAGACCCGGATCAACCCGGCACAACAACTCCAGCTTTTTCTCAAAGGCTGTGATCATCAGCAGATCGATCGCATCTTCTACCAGCTTTGCCGGATCAAAGGCTGACCTATCGATGGCAAGTTTGCCCGATTCTATCCGGGAAAAATCCAGTATATCATTGATCAAGGTCAGCAGGTTGTAGGCCGACTTGCGGACATTCTCCAGATATTCCCGCTGCACGGGCTGCAACGACGTCGTCAGCACCAGGTCGTTAAACCCGATGATGCCATTCATCGGCGTGCGAAGCTCATGACTCATGTTAGCAATGAATTCACTCTTTGCCTTATTGGCAAAAACCGCCTCTTCCTTGGCACGGATCAATTGCTGTTCGATCTCTTTTCGCTCGATGACGGCTCCTAACGTCACCCCAAACGACTGAAGAATCGACACCTCCGCCGCCGTCCACTGTCTCTTATGCTGACAATCATTAAAAGTTACAAAACCCCAGAAATTCTCCGCCACAAAGATCGGGATCGAAGCGAGCGACTTCACCTGCCTGGTCTCAAGCAGCACGCGCAATGGCTCGTCCTCGACATCCTCCACGTTGCGTATATAGAATTTATTGTGGCTCAGCAGCCGCATTACATACGGGATCGTCGATGCGGGCGTCCGCTGACTGGTCGGACAACGATAAACGACATCATCCGTTGTGCTATCCCATGTAGCCAGCTGATCGATATAATATTCACGGGCTGTATCTCCAACATTACAATATACATTGACCCGATCCAGCTGCATACGATTACCCAGTAGCCCGATGACCTTTCCTATCGCCGTCTCCAGGTCGTCGGTCGTGACCAGTTCGTGCGTTGCCATAGCCACTGCCTGTAAAAGCCGGTCCTTTTTCTCAAGATCCTCTTCCTTTTTCTTAATATCCGTGATATCGTGGACAAAGCCTAATACGCCCCAGACCTCACCTTCGTCATCTTTTACCGGCACCAATACCTTATTCAAATACTTTGCTACTCCATTGATCATCATTTTCTTTTCGGCAAAATACTTCGGCATCCCGGAAGCGACGACCTCATCCTGCTCCGCCCAAAGTCCCGGAATGCCCTTTTCCGGATTGCCCAGCACATCCTCCTCCGAAACGCCGGCTTCCAATGCTGTCTTACTCCGGTAATAGTCAGGGGAATGCGGCCCTCGCGCAGCAAAAGCCTTGTTGACCATCAGGTAGCGATGCTGTCTGTCCTGAATAAAAATATAATCCGGCGTCGAATCGATCATCGTTCGCAAAAGGAACTCCGATCGTCTCGATTCCGAGAATAAGCGTTTAAGCTTATACACTGTCCTTTGCATTAGAAAAAGCGCTGCGCCTAAGATGAAGATAACGGTCAACAGGAGGCTATACTTTAACCAGGATAGTTCGTGATACTCCGCAAGTATTGCGGTTGCAATAAGCAGGACAATAGCAAAAAGAATGAATTTTCCGGGACTTTGCTGGGCTTTGAGCATTACACTACAAAAATATCAGCGTAACCACTGCGCAGAGAACCCCGATCGGGGCAATTTGAAAAATTATATACTTATACTTAGCCGTTTTTAATCTCTCCTGTATCAAAGGTCATCACGCTTAATCAATGACTTACAATTTAAACTAAATATACATCGTACTTTTCCCAAGTAGAATACCCTATGCGCTTTACCACCCAGCGACTATCTTTGGCCCTTCAGTGTTATAGTCTTTTGGAAATGAAAAACCCAAAAATACCGTACCCCCAAATGACTGTACAATTAAACCATCCGATACATCCTATGAAGTAACCAATAAGATCCAAACCTTGGGGCCGGCATTGTTTTATTTAAACCGAAAACGATGTTGAAGTCTGTGCCCGTTGCATTTTGTACTCTTGCTTTTGTCGCTGTGCCCCCGACAGCGAACCCCGGACAGCAATTCATTTCCGCGCAGGGGAAGAATGTGGCTTACACTACCAGCACCAGCAAGTCCACTTTGATAAAGAAGCATGCCAAGATCACGCTTCCTCAACCGGGTAAATTTGTCGAAAGTTATCTGAGACACAATGATGACCTTCTTTCTCTTATCAAACAAAGAAGCGAGATCCCTTTTCCGATCATCGATTCCGTTCTTAACCAATATGGCTTACCGCTAGAGTTAAAATATCTCGCGGTCATCGAATCGGAGCTCAAACCTTCTGCCCTCTCCCGTGTAGGTGCAAGAGGCCCCTGGCAGCTGATGCCGCATACCGCGCACGTACTTGGTCTGAAAGTCAATCATAGTACGGATGACCGTGTCAATTATTATAAGAGCACAAGAGCAGCCGCCAAATACCTGCGCGATCTGCATCGCGCCTTTGGAGACTGGCTGCTTGTCCTTGCTGCTTATAATGGCGGACCTGCCCCTGTCTATCGTGCCATTCGCAAGTCACATAGCAGGAATTTCTGGACACTGCAGCAATATCTGCCGGCAGAGTCGAGAAACCATGTAAAGAAGTTTATCGCCACTGCTTACTACTTCGAAGGAGAGGCTGCTGTTGCCAAAAATGACCAGCCGCAAAACAGTGCGCCGATAAAAGACAAACCAGAAACAACCGACGAGAAATTCCACCGGTTGATGAGCGAATCGGCCAGGTCTTTAAAAGACTCCAACCGGCTTGACAGCACCGCTCTTGTGCTGAGTCAGCCCTGACACGCCTCTATTTGAGCCTTCATAGTGATAGATACCGGGCTTCGCTTTTGCGGACCCGGTTTTTTATTGCCGGTATCCTGTTGAAATCGACTACTTTAGCGCCATGCTGCCAAAACTTAAACCTTGCCTTCTGCTGATCTTATTGCTATCCTTATCCAATACTTTTGCCGTACAGGCACAGACGGACGATACGACCCGAAAGTCGCTTAACGAGGTGGTCGTCACCGCTCAGAAGAGGACGTCAACGCTCGAAAAGATCCCGCTCGCGCTTACTGCATTGACCTCTTGCTCCGTCAAAGATCTTCGTCTCTGGAATAACAAAGACCTCACCGGCATCGTTCCCAATCTCTATGCCGCCGATGCCGGTGATGGACGCGACGCTATTTCGATCCGCGGCATTACCACAACCTCTTATGATCCGGCCGTTGCCACTTATATCGACGGCATCAACCAGTTCGGACTGGACACCTATATACCAGCTCTCTTGGACGTGCAGCGTATCGAAATACTCCGGGGCCCTCAGGGTACGCTCTACGGCCGAAATGCAATGGGCGGCGTCATCAACATTATTACCCGCCAGCCGGGCAGCCAGCCCGAAGCGGCAGCCGAAATAACGGAAGGCAGCTATGGTCAGCAACGATATACGCTGGCGCTGCGAACTCCACTGATCAGAAACAAGCTGTTCATCGGTCTTGCAGGTCTCTACGACGGCCGCAATGGCTTTTACACAAATCTTTACGACCATTCCAATTACGACAGACAACATAGTTTTACCGGCAACTATTTCTTAAAATATCTTCCCGGAAAAGACTGGGCGATCGAGTGGAACGTCAAGAACCGCGAGAACCGTAACCACGGCGCCTTCCCGCTCTCGACTTCCCCCCTGCTTTCTTTTACCCTTGATCAGAATGCCCAAACGACGATGATCGACAATACATTTCAGACATTCCTCTCCGTCCGTCACAAAGGAAGGCGATTCGATCTTGTCACACAAACCGCTTACCAGGAAAACTACCGTATCTATCAGCAACCAATAGACGGGGACTTCTCGCCGCTGGACATCGTAACGATCATTAATAACTATGGGCGCCAATGGAACAATGTCCGTGCCTATACAGAAGACATTCACTTCTCTTCTCCCGACAACAGCAACAGCCGCTGGCAATGGATAGCGGGTGCTTATGCCTTCTATCAGACAGAGCCCAACAAGCAGGCAACACGGTATGGAAAGGACGCCAGCCAGTATGGCCTTAGCGACAGTCTCTTTTCTACTATCGATATTACCCGCGAGCACAAATGGGGAAGCGCCTTTTACGGGCAGTTCACTTATTCCCTCAATCCCCGCACTCACTTTACGGCCGGTCTCCGCTATGACTACGAACACCAGTGGGAGCAGGTATCCGAACTATACCAGCATGATCCCTCTCCCCATCCCGTAACCATCCTTCCGGATACCGCAGGTCATACCGCTTTTTATGCCTTTTCTCCCCATCTGGCCCTCGACTACCAGCTTCATGCCCATACCACGGCTTATATTACTTATAGCCGCGGCTTCCGGACAGGCGGATTGACGCAACTTTCTTCCGACGCAACCCAACCGCCGCTGGTGGGTTTTCATCCCGAATACAGCAATAACTATGAAATTGGTATAAAACACAGCGGCTGGAGCAACCGGCTGAGAGCAAACCTCGCCCTTTTCTACGTTCATATCGACGGTGCGCAGGAGCCAACGCTTATCCTTCCTGACGCCATTACCGTGACCAAAAACGCCGGCAGGCTGAACAACTGGGGTGCTGAAGGAGAAATAACCCTGATACCCCTCAAAGGGCTTGAAATAAATTACAACGCAGGTTTTACCCATAGCCGTTTTCAAACACTCCGGCTTGCACAGAATGGGGAAGCGCTCAACCTGGCCGGCAGACATCAGATCTTTGCGCCTCAATACACTTCTCTTTTGGTGGTTCAATACACCAAGCCTGTCGGTCGGCAATTGCAGGCATTTATCCATGGAGAATGGCGACAGACCGGGACCACCTGGTTCGACCTGGCCAATACGATTAAACAAACGCCCTATGCTCTCTTCAATATCCGCACCGGATTCCGTACCCGGCTTATGGAGCTGGCTTTCTGGGGCAGAAATCTGGCAAATAAAAAATACATATCTTACGCCTATGATTTCGGCGCCTGGCGCCTGGGAGATCCTTTTACCTGGGGCATAACGCTGGGGCTAAAGCTCGGAAGATAATCATAATCTGACATGAGACCCTTTTTGCTTTTACTTTCTTTGCTGACAGCTCCTGTTTTGTATGCCCAAACTCCCTTCGAAGGAGAGATCAACTACCGTTTTTCCATCCTGAAAAAGTCACCCGGTTTCAACGACAGCACAGGCTGTCTGCAAACCACGACAAGGCTCTTATTCAAGGAGGGCAGCTTTGCCGAATTTCCTGAGACCTGCGACATGGAATACGAATACTTTAGCAAACAACTGAATCAGCAATTCTTAAAGTTAAGAGGGAAGAAGTTCATCGGCGTCCTGAATTATGAAAAAGGGCCATCTGACCAGGAGCCTGTCATTTCTTATGAGATCAGGGAACATACCGATACGATCCTGGGCAGGGTCTGTAACAGCCTTATACTGCAAACCCAATCGGCGAAGCTCACATTCGTATACAGTCCCGAGCTTTACGTCAACCCCGAATGGTACACGAATACTCAGGGAGGATATTACAACTACATATATGGTATGACCAAGGCATTGTATCTGAAGTTTACCATAGAGACCGAGCAATATACATCACAGGCAATTGCCTATCTTATTCATCCCAGTCATATCCTGTTTACCGATCTCCCGGACGTCTCGCTTCATCCGCTGGTTCAGCTGGACAAACAATAAATGCATCATTTATGTCGTCGCGTTCCCCAGTGCGACAAAAAAGGTCGTTCCTTTTCCCGGTTCGCTCTCGAACCAGATCCGGCCGCCGTGCGCTTCGACGATCTGCTTCGACACAGCAAGTCCGAGGCCGTAAGATTCCTCTCCATCCGTTCCGCGTCTACGGGCATCCGTAAAAATATTAAAGATCCGGTCCCGCCATTCGATCGGTATCCCTATTCCCATGTCTTTCACCGTGATGAGCACCTCTCTTTCCTGCTGTTCCAACCCGAGCGTGATCACCGAGCCGACCGGGCTGAACTTGATGGCGTTACCGATCAGATTACTGATGACCCGCCACATTTTCTCGTTGCTTACGCGTAAAACCACCGAGCGGGCTTGCAGCTCGATCTGCTGCTGCTTCGATTCCGCTTTATG
>JAATGQ010000068.1 GCA_015654595.1 Chitinophagales bacterium
TGTACGAGCAAAGAAAACATAACATTGGTAGGTGATTCTGCCCACGTTATGCCACCATTTGCAGGAATTGGAGTAAATGTTGGTTTATTGGATGCGTTGAATTTAGCATCGAATCTTACCGATGGTAATTTTACCGACATTCCATCGGCTATCAAAGACTACGAGCAGAAAATGTTTGTTTATGCCACCGAGGCACAAGAAGGCACAAGTCAAGCCGAAGAAGGCATTCATTCTGACATTAGCTTTGAAGAACTAATGAAACAACGAGATGACAGACACGGAAATTTATAAAAAATGTTCTGAAAAGGGGCATCAGCTAACATCGAATTGGTAAAATGTCGGGGTTAATGACTAAGTTGAAATTTAGGTAATATTTAGTCGCAACTGCTTTTCATATTGTTTTTTTTCTTAATTTATTCAATCTGAAAAAGCATTTGCTTCGCTTGGTTGAAACTGAACTTTTTGTTCAATTTTGCCCGCACTTCGCCAATACTTTTTCCGATATGCACAATAAGAACAGCCAAAAACCTGAAGCAGAAATACAACAAACAGAACCGGTAACACTATTTCGTGCCTGGGCAATTGTTTTTATTCTTTTAATCCTTACTGTTCTTGCTTTTATAGACCGGAATACCATTTCGCTGATGGTTGACCCGATTCGGCAAAGCTTTGGTGTAACGGATTTACAGATGAGCTGGCTACAAGGTACTGCATTTGCCCTTTTCTTTCTATTAGGCAGCCTGCCGATAGGTTGGATTGTGGACAACTATTCAAAGCGCAGGGCCATCTTCTCAGGTGTAATTATATGGTCATTGGCAACCATCGCTTGCGGGTTGTCGGGGAATTTTACCGAATTGTTGATAGCCCGGTGCATCGTCGGATTAGGCGAAGCAGTATTACAACCCGCAGGATGGAGTATGATAGCCAAAATCTTTCCGAACATAAATTATCCCTTGCTATCAGTGTCCTTTCTGCCGGAGCACAGGTTGGAGTAGCAATTTCTTATCTGTTTGGAGGGCTTTTAATTGCCCAAGCCTATGAAATCACAAAAAATCCTTTACCCCTGTTTGGGCAAACAGAACCCTGGCAATTTGTATTTCTGGCTTCGGGGATACCGGGAATATTCCTTGCATTCCTGATTTTCATTTCACCCAAAGAAAAGAAATCTGTTAAAATCGATAAACCACAATCGGAAAGCGTTTATCGGTTTATACGGAATAATCGTAATTTTTTCTTTTACCATTTTCTCGGATTCGGACTGCTTAGTGTAATGGTCTACGGGGCAGCCGCCTGGATGCCTGCTTACCTGATACGTACCTACGAACTGGATATTAAAACTGTGGGATTAGTCTTAGCCGCATCGGCTGTTCCTGTGGGAATGTGTGGTGTTATCTTTAGCGGATGGTGGGTAGACAAAAACTTTACAACAGGGAAAAAGGATGCCCATTTTTCGTATTTTTCATTGATAGGCATTGCCGTAGCGATTATCGGCGGATTGGGTTTTTTGTTTGACTTTTGGATATTTATACCTGTCGTGTGTTTTGGAATTATCCAATTCCTGCAACCTTTCTCGGGAGTAGCAGGAGCTTCTTTGCAAATCGTCACACCTGTTGCATACCGGGGCAGGATTTCATCTATATTCATAATGTTTTACAACACCTTAGGTATGGTTTTAGGGCCGAGCCTGGTGGTTGCCATCAATGACTTTTTTATGAATTCAAATAGCTTGGGTACTGCACTTGCCATTAATTATATCGTGTTTGGAAGCGGTGCGGCTTTTCTGCTTTGGAAAGGAAGAAAATATGCAGCAGCAATGGGAAATCGCTAACCCGGAAACACAAACATCTTGAACCGCTGTATCCGCCCGACAAACTACAGTTCAGTTGATTTCTTAAAGTTCTGCGGATAAAGCTCTTTGAGGTTCTTGTGATTGATTGATGCAATATGGAGCAGGGTATGCTTAAGCCATTGGAATGGATTCACCTGGTGCTTTTTGCAGATAGCGAAGAACGAGTATATCATCGCCGACCGCTGTGCAGCTTCATGGCTGCCTGCAAACAAGTAGTTTTTGCGGCCGAGCGCTACCGGTCGGATGGCATTCTCGATCAGGTTGTTGTCGATCTGCAGATTTCCATCGCGTAAATATGCAGATAGCATGTCCCAGCGTGCGTATGCATAGGCCATCGCCTTTCCGATCTGGCTTTTGGGCAGGGTGTCTTTGATCTCTTCAAAGATCCATCTGCCCATGTCGTTGATGACCGGCAGCGATTCTTTGAGCCGTAGCTCCTTGATCTTATCAGGCGATAACTTTTCCTCTTTGGCTTTTCGCTCAACTTTATAAAGTTCCTGTATCATCAGCAGTGCCTTTTGGGCCCTTGGACGGTCATTCTGGAGTGCTTTTTCGAACTCGCGCCTTGCGTGCGCCCAGCAGGCCAGATGGGTGATGTCTTTCCTTTTGCCATATTTGTCATATGCGGCATAGCCGTCCGTCTGGAGATAGCCCTTAAAGTTATCCAGCATGGATTTGGGCACATGGCCACCACGGGAAGGATTATAATCGAAAAGTACCGTTCTGTCCAACGGACAATGGTATACCCAATACCACCCCTGGTGGGCTGCACCTTTTTTATCGCTGTCCAGTACTTTTATCACGGTCTCATCGACCTGAAGATACCCTTTGGATTTGGTGTCGAAGACCAGCTGCTCGTAAAGGGGTTCGAGTTTGATCAGCGCTTCCTTTGTCCATCCTTCGATTGTTGAAGAAGCGATCCGGATGTTTTCCCTTGCGAAGATCTGCTTCTGGCGGTATAATGGGAGATGGTCCATGTATTTGCCCGTCAGTACCATCGCCAGTAATCCGGCTCCGGGTATCCCTTTGTCGATGACACGCTCGGGAAGTTCGCCGATCTTAACGCCATCTCCATTTTTAGGCGTGTATTTATAGCGGATATAGCGTCTGATATAGAACTTTGCGGGCTCGCACTCGAGTTCTTCGGTGATCTCCTTTCCGATGCACACCATTTCAGACAGATCACCCGCCGGGTGGATCTCGATCTCTTCCACGGGAAGGTGTACGGGCAATTTTGCTCGCCCTTTGTGGTTTGGACGCTTGCGGGTGTACTCGATCTTTTGTTTAATTTCCTGCTGTTGTTCTTCTGCCTTTTCAGGGGCAGCTTCAAAAGGCAGGAAAGTCTGGTCGGGATCACCCTGGAAGCGTTCGCGTTTCTGGCCGAACTGCATGCGCCGCAGCATCTCCACCTGTACCTTTAGACGGTCGCGCTCCCGGACAAGAAGTTCGTGTTCCCGGACAAGAAGTTCGTGCTCTTTGGACATACTGGAAATAACCTTGATAAGGTCTTCTTTAGAGCGGTTTTCCAGTGCTGTTTCCATACCCTAAAGATACAGATTTATCTGCATTTATACAATCAAAAAAGCTGTTTTCATGGCAATGAATAACGTTTTTTCCGGATGCTCTTTACTACCTGTATCCCTTCGACCATCAGTACCAGACCGCTCCAGGAAAGTTCGCCCTTCTTCTTCTCCGATATCCCAAAAGTGCCCTGTTCCAGACGCTTGTAGTACAGTACAAAGCCACCATGCTCCCAGTGCAGCAGCTTGACATGGGTGCGGCTACGGTTCAGGAATACAAACACCTCGCCACTGGTCGGCTGGCGCTGCATAACTGAAATGACAAGGCCGCACAGGCCATCAAAACTCTTGCGCATGTCGCAATGGCCATCATATAAGTAAAAACGGTGTGAGGAGCTTAGTGAGAACATATCAGTAAAGCCGGATCAGCTGGGAAAGTAAACCAAGATCGGTATCTACCCTGATCCGAACCCCATTGGGATAGATAACCTCAACATCGCCTTTTCCGCAGGACTTATCGATCGCTATAAAGCCCCCGCTGGATGTATCGTTTTCTTTAATGCGCGAAAACCAGTAATAGAATGTCGCCTCATTGATCCCGTTTTCCTCGCAGTAACGCTTCTTACTCTTGCCGCTCTGGCTCCAGTCTGCTATCATCGAAAACATCTGTGATCTTTTTTCCTCTTTGCTCATACAGCAAAGCTAAGCCTTTGCCAAACACTAAAAAATATGCACTTGGTCGGGCGGATACGATAATGGATATTTCCTGCCCCATTTTTCATCAAACTCCAATAGCTTTTCGTAACCCTGATCCTGATTGTTTGCCTGATAGATGGGCTTTAAATCTGTAACAACAGCCTTTTTATCTTTTTCAGGAACATACCGTAGACTTGAACGTATCTGGTGAACGATGCAGAGCTGAACCTGGGTTCTGGGATAAACAGCTTCGATAGCTTCGGGGAATCCCTTTAAACCGTCAACGCAGGCAACCAGAATATCTTCTACGCCGCGCTGCTTCAGATCCGTCAGTACCGAAAGCCAGAACTTAGCTCCTTCGTGTTCTGAAAGATAGATGCCGATCAGGTCTTTTCGGCCATCCCGATCTACCCCCAGTATATTGTATACTGCACGGGTCTGGACACTACCGTTGTCTTTAACTTTATAATGCATACAGTCCAGAAATACAAAGGGATATACCGGTTCAA
>JAATGQ010000102.1 GCA_015654595.1 Chitinophagales bacterium
AATTGAAGATCGAGACGAGGCCGATGACTTCCAGACCCGCCTGGCGCAGGATCTCGACTACCTGCAGACTGCTTTTCCCCGTAGAAATAAGGTCTTCGATCACGACGACGGGCTGTCCGGGCTGGTAGTGGCCTTCAATCTGCTGACCGAGGCCATGTTCCTTTGGCTTGCTGCGAACATAGACATAAGGCAGTTTCAGCTGATCGGCGGCCATGGCGCCCCAGGCGATCCCGGCGGTGGCTACGCCGGCAAGCAGGCCTGCTGCGGGGAATTGGGCGAAGAGAACATTGCACATTTCCGACTTGATAAAGTCCCGGATATAGGGGAAGGACAGCACTTTCCGGTTGTCGCAATAGATCGGGCTTTTCCAGCCGGAAGACCAGGTGAAAGGTTCTCTCACGTTCAGGCGGATCGCCTGTACCTGCAGCAGCTTTTCGGCTACGGCACGTTCGTTGGTGGTAATAATTTTCTCAGCCATGGTGCGAAAGTAGGTAAAGTTTGCGGGTTTCGTATCTTGCAGACAATTCTAGCGCCATGTATATCAAAATCTACTTTGACCAGCGGCCCTTGTTCCTTTGCGATGAAATGACCGATGAGATCCGCGGGTATGCGCATCATGACGATGCTGTGTTGATCGATGAATTTTCTCACCATGCAGTAAATGCGATGATCCATGAGATGCGCCGTCCGAAAGTACATGCGGGGATCTTTATTCATTCCAATCTGGAAGAGCTGAAGCACGCGTTCTGGAAAAAGTTTACCCTGATCCTGGCAGGCGGAGGACTGGTGGTAAATGGAAAAGGAGAATATCTGTTCATCTACCGGCGGGAGAAATGGGATCTGCCAAAGGGCAAGCTGGATGAAGGGGAGACGATCGAACAATGCGCTTTACGGGAGGTCGAAGAAGAGACGGGATTAAAACGCGTCGTGTTGGACGGTCCGCTGCTGGTGACCTGGCATACCTACGAAGACCACGGCCATCATATATTGAAGGAATCGCATTGGTTCCGGATGAAGGCGGCAGACGGCCAGCCCGTCAAACCGCAGCTGGAAGAGCAGATCACCGAACTGCGATGGGTAAAGCCAGATCAGATGGCGCCCTTGCTAAAGAATACCTTTCCCTCTATAGTCGATGTGATAAAGACCGCCGGACTTACTTTTTAAGTATGGCCACCGTCAGCCTGCTGATACAAACCAGCCGGTCTTCGCCGTCGACGATACGGATATCCCATACATGCGTGGTTTTCCCGATATGAACGGGGACGGCCGTTCCATATACAAAACCATCTTTTACTCCGCGGATATGATTGGCATTGATCTCGAGACCGACGCAGTGGTATTGTCCAGGGTCGACGATAAGCGCAGAGCCTACACTGCCCAGCGTTTCGGCCAGGGCTGCAGACGCTCCGCCATGCAGCAGGCCAAAGGGTTGACGCGTGCGTTCGTCGACCGGCATCCTTCCTTTTAAATAGTTTTCGCCTACTTCGGTCATTTCCATGCCGAGATGACCGCCCAGCGAATGAACGCCCAGCGGCTGAAGTTCTTGGGCGGTTACTCCAGGGTTGAACCAGATGGACATAGGCTTTATTTTTTCGCTTGTAAAGATCGGGCGACAACCTCAGGTAAGAAGGGCAGAACGTCTCCTCCGTTTTTCCAGACGTCCCTGATCAGCGTAGAGGCGACAGAAGTATATTGCGGAAGACAGGTTAAGAAGATCGTCTCGATATTCTTGTCGAGGCTGCGGTTCATATCCGCGATGGCCTTTTCATATTCGAAATCGTTGACATACCGGATACCTCTCAGAATAAACCGGGCTCCTACGTCCTGGCAGCAGCGGACGGTGAGCCCTTCGTAAATAATAGCTTCTACTTTGGAGGTATCCTTGTAGATCTCCCTGATCCAGGCAAGCCGCTGTTCATCGGAGAACATCGGGACCTTGTTGACATTGCGGCCAATGCCGATATAGAGTTTGTCGAACAGCGGCAGTGACCGGTCGATAATATCAAGATGCCCAATAGTGATGGGATCGAAGGTTCCGGGGAAAAGGCCGATTCGATTCATAAGCAAGTCGCAGTTATTAGTGAAAAATTACTGTTGTTTTGCTGAGCCGCCAGCCAGCAGGTATAACACGGCCATCCTCACGGCAACCCCATTCTCCACCTGGTGCAGAATGATGGATTGTTTGCTGTCTGCGGCATCGCTATCCAGTTCGACGCCCCGGTTGATAGGACCGGGATGCATGATCACTATTTCTTTTTGAAGACTGTCCAGTAAGCGCTTATTCACTCCATACGCCAGGCTGTATTCCCGCAGGGAGGAGAACAGCGGCTGATTTTGCCGTTCCAGCTGAATACGAAGCACGTTGGCGACGTCGCACCATTCGAGCGCTTTTTTCAGGTTGTATTCGACTCTGACATCGAAGGCTTCCTGGATATGAACCGGGATAAGCGTCGGCGGGCCGGCGAGCATTACCTCGGCGCCCATTTTCTTCAGCAGGTAGATATTGCTGAGCGCAACGCGGGAGTGCATGATGTCTCCGATGATCGCCACCTTTTTCCCTTCCAGACCACCCAGCTTTTCACGGATGGAAAAGGCGTCCAGCAGCGCCTGGGTGGGGTGTTCGTTGATGCCGTCGCCGGCATTGACGATCGCGGCAGGGATATGCTTGGCCAGGAAATGCGGGGCTCCGCTGGCGCTATGCCGCATGACGACCAGGTCCACTTTCATCGAAAGGATATTATTGACCGTATCCAGCAGCGTTTCGCCTTTGGCGGCAGAAGAACCGGAAGCGGTAAAATTGATCGTGTCCGCGGAGAGTCTTTTTTCGGCCAGCTCGAAGGAGATGCGGGTTCTGGTCGAGTTCTCATAAAAGAGATTCACGATGGTGACATCCCGAAGGGTCGGCACCTTTTTAATAGGGCGTTGCAGGACTTCCTTGAACTGGGTGGCAGTATCTAAAATGAGTTGAATATCACCGGATTGGAGATCTCTAATGCCAAGAAGATGTTTGGTGCTTAGTTGCATTAGAACGCGAAATTAGGGGATTTTTTATAATAATGTCACTTCATCTTTTCCATCCTTTTCTTTCCAGTAAACTTTGACTTTCTGGGTGATGATGGAGTCGATAGACTTTCCGGTATAATCCGCCTGTATCGGCAGCTGACGGCTGAACCGGCGGTCGATCAGCACGCAAAGCTCGACTTTGGACGGGCGGCCAAAATCCAGCAAAGCGTCCAGCGCGGCCCGGATGGTACGCCCCGTCCAGAGCACATCGTCGATCAGCACGACTTGTTTATTCTCGATGGAAAAAGGGATATCGGTCTTGTTCAGCTCGTGAAGACCAGTACGGACGTCGTCTCTGTAAAAGGTAATGTCCAGTTTGCCATACAAAATAGCGGCAGGATCAACCTGGGTCTTTAATTGCTGTACGACCCGGTCGGAAAAGTAAATACCTCTGGGCTGGATACCGATGAGGACGGTATTTTCCAGGTCGAGGTGATTTTCCAGCAATTGATGCGTCAAACGCTGTATCGTGATCCCCAATTGCTGCTCATTCAGAATGGTCTTCAAGAAAAAATTTTTATAAAAATAGGGCATGTAGGGGAGATGGACAAATGGTGTCATATAAATATGACACCATTTGTCCGGCAAAAATACAAACTATAAAACTACTTTCCTGTCTTGAACAGCGTGTACGTAACACCCAGCTGGAAGACGCTGTTACGGATAGATCCATTGCTGCCGGTGGTAGACCGGTCTTCTACATTGGAGATACCCAGGTTATAGCGGAAGTCAATTCCGACTGGTGTTTCAGGAATGTGGAAACCCAATCCGAATGCCCATGCAAATTCAGCGGATTTGATCGCGTCCGAAATGTCATAAGTGACACGCGGCTGCTTGTCCTTTGCTGAAAGCAGGAAGCCGACCTGGGGACCAGTCATGATGGATACGCCGGCGCCGACATTGTAGCTCAGCAGAAGCGGTACATTCAGATAGTTCAGGTGATTGCTCTCATCGACGTCTTTGAACTTAGCGCCTTCTGCGCTGTACACCAGCTCAGGACGAAAGCTCAATCTATCCGCGATGCCAAGCTTGGCATAAGCACCGACGTTGTAGCCAACGAGGAGCTTTGCATCCTGTGCATCCGAACCGGAAAAATTGTTGAAGTTAAACCCGCCTTTAACGCCAAACTGGAACTGGGCGTTAGCGGTAGCAAAAGAGATCCCTGCGAGAATGACTAATAAGAGTTTTTTCATAATGATAGATTAAGTTTACGTTAATCGTGTGCAAATATAAAACCAGATTCGAATGGACCATGCTACGCAAACAACGCTTTTTTATTGTGATACGGTTGAAAAAATATTCTATGTCAAAGAAGATCACCTTCCTTATAAAAGAAAGTCCCGGTCTTAGACCGGGACTTTCTTTATACTATGCTTCCTGGAGGAAGGGATAACGATAATCGGTTGGCGGGACATAGGTCTCTTTGATCGTGCGGGCGCTCAGCCAGCGATAGAGGTTCAGGATAGAACCGGCCTTGTCGTTGGTGCCGGAAGCGCGTGCTCCGCCAAAAGGCTGTTGCCCGACGACGGCGCCCGTAGGCTTGTCGTTGATATAGAAATTACCGGCTGCATTACGCAGTTTATCGGTTGCCAGTTCGACGGCAGCACGGTCACGGGAAATGATAGAACCGGTGAGCGCGTAAGGCGAAGTCGTATCGATCAGCTGCAGCGTCTTTTCGAAGTCGGCGGGCTGATAAACATAGATCGTCAGCACAGGCCCAAAGATCTCTTCGCACATAGTGACAAACAAAGGATCTTTGGCTTCGATAACCGTTGGTTCTACGAAGTAGCCTTTTGTCTTATCGCTGTTGCCGCCGACCAGGATCGTGGCTTTGGCAGGATCCTGCTTGGCCTTGGCGATATAAGAGCTGATCTTGTCAAAGCTTCTTTCATCGATGACGGCATTGATGAAGTTGGAGAAGTCTTCGACAGTTCCCATTTTAAAGCTCTTGATACCTTCCACCAGTTTCTTCTTTACTTCTTCGGCGATATTGGCGGGAATATAAGCGCGGGATGCAGCAGAGCATTTCTGACCCTGGTATTCAAAGGCGCCGCGAAGAAGAGCCGTTGCTACGACGTCGACGTCAGCGCTTTCGTGGGCAAGAACGAAGTCTTTACCGCCTGTCTCACCTACGATACGGGGATAGGTCCTGTAGTTGGCAATGTTTTCGCCGATCGTCTTATACATATGATTGAACGCCGCTGTGCTTCCGGTGAAGTGCAGACCTGCGAAATCCCTGTGTTTGAAAACGACATTGCCCAGGACGGGTCCGTCGACAAAGACGAGGTTGATCACGCCATCGGGAAGACCGGCTTCTTTCAGGACCTTCATGATCATATTAGCTGCAAAGACCTGTGTATAGGCGGGCTTCCAGATTACGGTGTTTCCGCAGAGAGCAGCCGAAGCAGGAAGGTTACCGGCGATAGCAGTGAAGTTGAAAGGAGTGATCGCGACGATAAACCCTTCCAGCGGACGCCATTCGAGGCGGTTGTGTACGCCGGGCGAGCTGACGGGCTGCGTACGGTAGATCTCGCTCAGGTAGTGAACGTTCCAGCGGAGGAAGTCGATGATCTCGCAGGCGCTGTCGATCTCGGCCTGGAATGCATTCTTGCTTTGTCCGAGCATCGTCGTCCCATTCATATAGGGTCGATATTTTGTGGCGATAAGATCGGCGGCTTTCAGAAACACTGCGGCTCTTTCTTCCCAGCAGAGGGCTGCCCATTTTGCCTTGGCCTGCAGCGCGGCATCAACGGCCTGTCTGACGTGTTCTTCACCACCTTCATGGAAATAGCCGAGGGTATGAGCGATCTCATGGGGTGGGCGGAGGGCGATCTTTTTGCCTGTTCGCACTTCCTGGCTGCCGATATACATCGGGATATCGTGTTCGACACTTTTCAATTCAGCGAGGACCTTCTTCAGCACTTCTTTTTCTTTGCTGCCGGGACCATAGCTGAGAACCGGTTCGTTGACCGGCGCCGGGTAGTTGAAATATCCTAAGCTCATCTTTGCTTTATTGTTTTATTGGATTAATTACTTGTTGTTTCTTTTTCGCTCATCAGATAGGCTTTTATAAACCCATCCAGTTCGCCGTCCATTACGGGCTGTACATTGCCTACTTCAAAATCTGTCCGGTGGTCTTTGATCATCTTGTAAGGATGGAAGACATAGGACCGGATCTGAGACCCCCATTCGATCTTTTTCTTGGTCGAATTTGTGGCGTTCTTCAACTCCTCACGTTTTCTCAGCTCTTCTTCATACAGACGGCTTTTCAACATTTTCAGCGCCTTTTCGCGGTTTTCCCCCTGCGTACGGGCCTGCTGACATTCGACGATGATGCCGCTTGGAATATGTTTTAGCCGGACGGCAGTTTCCACCTTGTTGACGTTCTGTCCGCCCTTGCCGCCGCTGCGATAGAACTCCCATTCCAGATCTGCAGGACTGACTTCGATCTCGATGCTGTCGTCTACCAGCGGGTAGACAAATACGGAAGCGAAAGAGGTATGCCTGCGCGCATTGGAATCGAAAGGCGAGATACGGACCAGGCGGTGGACGCCGCTTTCGGCTTTCAAAAAGCCATAGGAAAAGGGGCCGTCGAACTGGATAGTAGCGCTTTTGATACCGGCGCCTTCACCTTCCTGCAGATCCAGTTCCGTTACGGACCAGCCCTGTTTTTCGCCGTACATCCGGTACATCCGCAACAGCATTTCTGCCCAGTCCTGACTTTCGGTACCGCCGGCGCCGGAGTTGATCTGCATTACGGCGGGCAGCTCATCCTCGGGCTGGTTAAGCGTACTCTTGAACTCCGCTTCCTCGATATGGACAAGGGCCTTGTCATAGGCTTCACGGGTCTCTTCTTCCGAGGCTTCCCCCGCTTTCCAGAAATCGAACAATACGGCAAAGTCCTCGACGGCAGATTCCACCGTCTCATACAATTTTACCCAGTACTCGTTGAGTTTGATGTTCTTGAGGATCTCTGTAGCGCGCTTGTTGTCGTCCCAAAAACCGGGACTCAGCGAAAGCTGTTTTTCTTCATTGATTTTGTATTGACGGTTGTCGACGTCAAAGAAACCTCCTCAGGACGGAAACACGGTCCCTCATAAGTTTGATCTGCTCTTGTGTCATATATACTAGTTGATTTCCAAAGTTTTATATTGATAATTATCCAGATTCCGGACAATTTCAACTTTATTGGAAGCAGCAAAGGTAAGGCGAAAATGTGAGTGCGGGGATGTCGAAAAAATCACATACCTTACTAATCCGTTCCTTTCTAAACATCTCCTGCGACTTTCCCTTTCCCAAACCAAAACCTTAAAACAACAATATTATGAAAGCGGTTATCAAAAAACTCTTTTTTGCTGCAAAAAATGCATCGCTGGTGTTTGAAAACAGGTTCGATAAGGATTTCTTAAATCCTGATGTGCCGAAACCCAAATGGGTTGGGCACTCGCAATGGAAATCGTATCTATATGAAATGGGGAACAAACCAGGAATGCGCATATTGGAGATCGGTAGTCGTGAAGTCACCGGCGAGTCGGATGCGCGCGCGAATTTTTCGAAGGCTGAATACGTCGGTTTTGATTTTTACCCCGGCAGGAATGTGGATGTGGTAGGAGACGTACACAAACTGTCCTCTTATTTTAAAGAAGGAGAGCAGTTCGATATCATTTATTCATGCGCCTGCTTTGAACACTTTGCATTACCTTGGATCGTTGCCACCGAGATCGCGAAAATGCTGAAGGTCGGAGGCATCGTTTTTGTCGAAACGCATTTTTCTTTTGTCGCGCATCAGCGGCCCTGGAATTTTTTTCAATTCAGCGATATGGGCTTGAAGGCGCTGTTCAATGCCGCGCTCGGATTTGAGTGTATGGATGTGGGTATGTCGAATCCCATCGTAGGGCGGTTTTCTGCCCTGGCCGACGACTATTTAAAAAACAGGCCTTTACCCGGACTTTATTGCCATAGCGAGTATCTGGGGAAGAAAGTAAGAGAAGTAACGGATTTTGACTGGACAAAGGTCAACCTGCCGGAAGTGGTTGGGGAAACGGTGTATCCGGAGCCAACGGCCGTGTGAAACCGAACGCCCACTGTATCGTAAGCGGACAACTATAAAAATCTCATTACATAAATTATTGATTTTTAGCAAATTGAGAACAGGCATCTTTTTGGTGTATTCCCTGCCATGATAATCAACTACCTGCGTGTCGCTATCCGGAACCTATACCGGAACAAACTTTACAGCGTCGTCAACATCGGCGGGCTGGCGATTGGTCTGGCTGTCTGCATGACCATTTTACTGTATGTGGTTCATGAGCATTCTTACGATCGGTTTCACAAAGATGCAAGCAAGATCTACGCGGTCGGCGTAGAGGAAAAGATGGGAGATATGTCCATCAATACGATGGCGATATCGTATGTGGTCGCGCCGATGATTGCGCAGGCCAACCCTGCAGTGGAGGGGTATGTGCGGATGTTTGGATGGTATAAGACGGTGGAGTTTGAGTTACCGTCGAACCCGGCCGTGCGCTATTCAGAGGCGAAGAACTTTATGTTTGCCGACAGCAACTTTTTCAATTTTTTCACCTACCGTCTGCTTCGGGGAAATCCGTCGACCGTACTGCTGGACCCCGCGTCTGTGGTGTTGTCCCGATCGATGGCAAAAAAGTATTTCGGGGATGCTGATCCGGTAGGTCAGACACTGTTATATAATGGAAAGAATCTGCTGAAAGTTACCGGGATTTGTGCGGATGCTCCTTCCAATTCTTCTCTGTCTTTTTCCTTTATTGCTCCGCTTTCCCTGATTGCCCGGACGGCTGACTCTTCGATGTTGAGAATGAACTGGTTTGGCGGCGGTAATTTCTGGACCTTTCTGAAATTGAAGGATACTGCTGCGCGGGCAAGGGTGATCGGGACCGCCCAAAACCTCGCTGCCATGGATAAGTCGGAAATGGCTGCGGGTATAAAATTCAATCTTTCACGAATAACCGATCTGCATTTATCCAATAATGTCATGGGGACGGGCAACAGCACGCGTTACCTGCAGATCTTCAGCCTGGTAGCCGGTTTGATCCTGTTGCTAGCCCTGGTGAATTATATGAGCCTGGCGACGGCGCGGGCCGTCACGAGGGCAAGGGAAGTAGGCGTGAGAAAGGCGATCGGCGCCGACCGGAAGAGTATTGCCGCGCAATTCTATACGGAGTCTGCTCTTTATGCGTTGTTTGCTTTTGGGACAGGTGTTATATTGTTTGTGCTGTTCCGCCATGCTTTCTTTACCATGCTGGGGATGCAGATCGACCAGTCGTTCTCTACCAGGCCGGCTGTATTATGGACATTCGCCGGTTTATTGGTTTTGACGATCGGAATAGCAGGCAGCTATCCTTCACTGGTGCTTTCGGCCTATAACCCGGTAGTGGTGTTGTATGGCAAGCTTAGCAGACAGCGGGGCGGAGTGATCGTGCGGAAGGGATTTACCGTACTGCAGTTCTCGATCTCTATTGGTCTGATCATCTGCAGCCTTTTTATCCTCAAGCAGCTGCAGTATATGCGGCATATGGATACCGGGGTTGATCGCGACAACGTAGTGATGATCAACTGTAAGGCAAGCATGCGGGCTTATCCCTCTTTTCAGAAGGAGGTGCAGGCCTTGCCTGCTGTACAGAAAACGGCTACAGCAAATTACAGATTTTACAATGGATTCAGCATGATGCCGTTCCGTATCGGACCTCAGAAAAAGGAATTGGCCATGAGTTTTATGATTGTAGATACCGCCTTTATTCAACTGTTAGGACTGGAATGGAAAGAAAAGCCGGTTTCGATGGCAGACATCATGGATGGCAAACATCCGGTGTTGAATCAGGCGGCGGTTGCACAGATCGGTTACAGAAATCCTGTTACGGGTCAGGATCTGGATGAGAGAAATATCATCGGCGGGGTGGTGAAGGATTTCAACTATTCCTCCCTCTCTTCCGGGATCAAGCCAGCCGCTTTATTTATTGGCCGGGACACGCTTGCCTTTGGAAAACCATCGGACAATATACTGTTTGTGCGACTGAGAGCGCATTCCGACGTGGCTGCTGTGCTGGCGAAAATCAAAGAGTTGTACGACTCTTTTGACAAATCTTCTATCTTTTCCTATCAGTTCCTGGATGAGGCCTACGACCTTCAATACAAAGAAGAGGACAAACTGGCTGATCTGATGAGCGTCTTTACCGTTATCACCGTTATCATCGCTTGTCTGGGCCTGCTTGCACTGGCGACATTTGCTGCGCAGCAGCGGACGAGAGAGATCGGAATCCGGAAGGTGCTGGGCGCGTCCGTCGGCAGTATTGCTTCGAAGCTATCGGCAGATTTCCTGAAGCCGGTGGGCTTATCCCTCCTTCTGGCGATCCCGGCAGCGGGCTGGGTGATGCACAGCTGGTTGAACGGATATGCTTTCCGGACCTCGCTTAGCTGGTGGGTCTTTTTAGTTGCGGCGGGCCTGATGGGATTGGCTGCCTTGGCTACGGTCTTCTTCTTATCGCTGAAGGCAGCCCGCACGAATCCTGCGGAGAGCCTGAGGGCAGAATAGGCGGCCGACGCCGCAGGGCGCGGATGATTGCAGGGCCGCAGTGCCCTTTACAGAGCAGCGGATAATTGCGGGGCGACAATGGCCTTTACAGGGAGCAGATGATTGCGGGGCAGTGCTCTTTACAGAGCAGCGGATGATTTCGGGGCCCGCAGTGCTCTTTACAGAGCAGCGGATGATTGCGGGGCAGTGGCCTTTGCCGGGCGGCAGCTGTTTGCCCGGTACCGGCGCTTGACGGCGTGGAGCTATGACGGCTGTTTGCTTGTAACACGGCTCGGAATGGCCGTTTCGGGGCGATTTGTAGAGAAAATTTCCCATAACAATTTGAAGAATGCTTTAACGAAACCCGGCATTGTTCTTGAAAAAGAGATAGAGTCTAACGCTACGATAGAATAAAAAAATTCGTTCACTAAAAATTTTATAATTATGAGTGCACAGAAAGTTATGATCGGAGTTTTGTCCGGCCTCGCAGCAGGCGTTGCAATTGGACTGCTGACCGCTCCTGCAAAGGGTGAAGATACTCGTCAAAAGATTGCCGATACGGCAGATACATTTAAAAGAAAGCTGAGAAGACTGAGAGGCGTTACGGCTGATGAGCTGGACGAACTGAAAGATATTTTCGAACGGGAAACTGATGGCTTGAGAGAAGACGTTCGTTCCCGTGTGCTGGACCTGTTAAAGGCAGCTAAAGAAAAAGGTAACCACATTAAGGAACAGGCATTGTCCTAGGCTGGCCGGCCCTGCCGAACCGCTTGATGGAATAACGCCTGCCGAAAGGAGAAGGAGCCAATGAATGGCTCCTTTTTTTATCAGTGCCTCAGTATAGCTGTCGACTTTTTTTGAATAGCCGGCTGCTCCCGGCAAAGTATCTTTGCCGGACATCATGAAAAAAAGCAGCCGTCTACTTTTTTGAATAGACGGCTGCCCCCGGCAAAGTGCCTTTGCCGGACATCATGAAAAAAAACAGCCGTCTACTTTTTTGAATAGCCGGCTGCCCCCGGCAAAGTGTCTTTGCCGGACATCAGGAAAAAAAGCAGCCGTCTACTTTTTTAATAGACGGCTGCCCCCGGCAAAGTGCCTTTGCCGGACATCATGAAAAAAAGCAGCCGTCTACTTTTTTGAATAGACGGCTGCTTTTTTCATCTTAAATTGCAAACTCAAATCTGAGTTATGCCGATAGATCTCCGTTCCGATACAGTCACTCGTCCTACGCCCGCAATGCTGGAAGCCATGATGCAGGCAAGGGTAGGGGACGATGTTTTTGGTGAAGACCCTTCGATCAATCAGCTGGAGCGGATGACCGCGCAGTTGTTTGGAATGGAAGCCGCTCTCTATTGTCCCACGGGGACGATGTCCAATCAAATTGCAATAAAATGTCATACGCGCCCCGGCGATGAGGTTATCTGTGAGAAAGAGGCGCACGTTTATATCTATGAAGGCGGCGGTATCGCCTTTAATTCCGGGGCGCAGGTCCGCACGATCGAAGGCGACCGGGGAAGGATAACGGCCGGGCAGGTCTCCAGGTCTATCAACCCCGATGACGTCCATAAAGCAAGTACTTCGCTGGTCTGTCTGGAAAATACCTGTAACCGCGGCGGCGGCAGCTGTTACGACCTGGAAGAGATAAAGAAGATCCGGCAGGTCTGTTCGGATAACCAGCTGCAGCTGCATCTGGATGGAGCCAGGTTGTTTAATGCACTTTCTGCTACTGGCCAGCAGCCGGCTGACTATGGCCGTTTGTTCGACAGTATTTCCGTTTGTTTCAATAAAGGAATGGGTTGCCCGATCGGGAGTGTGCTGCTGGGTTCCGCGGCTTTTATCCGCCAGGCACGGCGCGTCCGGAAGGTATTGGGCGGCGGGATGCGGCAGGCTGGTTTTATGGCGGCTGCGGGCATTTACGCTCTTGAACACCATCGGGAAAGGCTGACAGAAGACCATGCGCATGCCCGTCAGCTGGCGGAGGCGCTGGCAAAGAAAGATTTTGTCTCGGCGATAAAACCCGTCGAAACCAATATCGTGATCTTTGAAACGACATCGGATATCTGCACAAAAGATCTGGCGCAGCGGCTGAAAGAACAGGACGTACTGGCCATCCCTATCTCCGACAGCCAGGTCAGATTTGTGACCCATCTGGATATCACCCCGGCAATGGTCGATAGGGTAGTGGAAGTGATCGAACAATTGTAACATTGTCATTGTATGAGCATCGGACGGAATGCTTAACTTTATCCATAGCAACGTCATACTTCAAATTAAAACCAATTTGTATGTTCCCGAAAGTATCACCGAAAGACACGAAAGCCTGGCAGCAATTACAAGAACATTACAACACCGAGATAAAGGGCGTACACATGCGTTCCCTTTTCGCGGCGGACGCAGAGCGGTTTTCCCGTTATTCCTTACAGCTGGATGATATCCTGTTCGACTATTCGAAGAATGTCATCAACGACAAAACGTTGACCCTGCTGCGGCAGCTTGCTGAGGAAAGCAAAGTAAAAGAAGCCATCGAGGCCATGTTTACGGGCGAAAAGATCAATCAGACAGAGAACAGGTCTGTATTGCATACTGCCCTTCGTAACCTGTCCGGCAACCCCGTATACAGCGATGGAAAGGACGTGATGCCCGACGTGCTGCGGGTGCTGGCGCAAATGAAGGATTTCTGTCATCGTATCCACAGCGGTGAATGGAAGGGATACACCGGTAAAAAGATCAAGTATATCGTTAATATAGGCATCGGCGGCAGCGACCTCGGTCCGGTAATGGTCACAGAAGCGCTGCGTCCTTACTGGGTCGAAGGCATGCAGGCTTATTTTGTAAGCAATGTCGACGGAACGCATATCGTCGAAACGCTGAAGAAAGTAACCCCCGAGGAAACGCTTTTCCTGATCGCGTCCAAGACGTTTACGACACAGGAAACAATGACCAATGCACATACGGCAAGAGATTGGTTTATGAAGGCGGCTAAAGACGACAGCCAGGTCGCCAAGCACTTTGCCGCATTGTCCACCAACGAAAAAGAGGTCACCAAATTCGGTATCGACAAAGCCAATATGTTCGAGTTCTGGGATTGGGTCGGCGGCCGCTACTCCCTGTGGAGCGCCATCGGTTTGTCCATTGCACTGACGGTCGGCTACGACAATTTCGAATCCTTGCTGAAGGGCGCGCACAAGACGGACGAACACTTCCGCACTACGCCCTTTGAAAAGAACATCCCCGTGACGATGGCGCTGATCGGTCTCTGGTATACCAACTTCTTCGGTTCACAGACAGAGGCTATTCTGCCATATGATCAATACATGCACCGCTTTGCTGCTTATTTCCAGCAAGGCAATATGGAAAGCAATGGGAAGAGCGTTGATCGCAATGGCAACCACGTACAGACGTCAACGGGCCCGGTCGTTTGGGGCGAGCCCGGCACGAATGGCCAGCACGCCTTCTATCAGCTGATCCATCAGGGAAGCATCCTGATCCCCTGTGACTTTATCGCTCCTGCTATCAGCCACAACCCGATTGGCGATCATCATGTAAAGCTGTTGTCGAACTTCTTTGCTCAGACCCAGGCATTGATGAATGGCAAGACAAAAGAAGAGCTGGAAGCAGAGAACGTCCCGGCGGCCCTGATCCCTTATAAAGGATTTAGCGGTAACCGTCCGACCAACTCTTTCCTGCTAAAGGAAATCACGCCGTTTAGCCTTGGCGAACTGATCGCTTTGTATGAGCACAAGATCTTTGTACAGGGGGTGATCTGGAATATCTTCACGTTTGACCAATGGGGTGTGGAGCTTGGCAAACAGCTGGCTGGCAAGATCTTACCACAGCTGCAAGGCGACGAGACCGTTACATCCCACGATTCTTCCACGAATGGGCTGATCAACGCGTTCAAGAAACTGCGGAAATAACCCGAGCCGACATAGGAGGCTTGTCCGCAAGGACAGACATTAGGGGATCGCCGGAATTAGCTAATTTTTTTCGAAGGCGAATTTCCGGCGGAATAAAATATGTAATTGACCGGATCCCGGCATCTGGCAGGAAAAAGAGTATATGAAACTACTTTGTTTACTGCTGTTGGTGTCGGGACCCGCTTTTTTATATGCACAGACGCCTCCGACCCCCGCGGCGCCAGCACTTCCTGCCGGCTCTGCCAGGTATGCAGCTCCCACCCTGTGCGCGGCACGCCCCGCGGATACGCTGCGGACTTTAGCTTCGGCTGCGGCCAAGGCTCCGGTGCCGCCTGCGAAACCAACGTCTCCAGTCATGCCGGCCTATCCCGTAATCCCGGTCCCCGGCAAACCATTTTCCATAAACCCGTCTACAGGCCTGCCTTTTTCGGATTTGTCGCTTGCCGGGAGGATGCGGGATGAGACCCGCGGCCGCAAGCAGCTGACCATTACCGGTAAAGGGACCGTGCAGATCTGGCGGCTTTTTCCGGATGGGATGGCCTGCGTCTGCCCCGAAGGGTGGGCCAGCGACAGGATGCCGGTAGCCGGGAGTGAGAGCGCGGATCGCATGCCAAACGGCTATAGGTCCAGGACTGAACCGGCAGCACCAGGCCGGTTTTTATGGCCAGAGTAACCATGATCCTGCGCTGACAGAGACAGCTCAAAGCCGGGGGAAAAGGTTCGGTGAGGCATCCGCTCAAAGTCTGGGATAAAGGTTCGGCGGGCCATCCGGCTCAAAGCCGGGAACCCCCACAAAGCACCCCGGACGTACACGGGCCGCACTAGTGGGCGAGATCCTAAAAAAACAAAGGGTAGTGTAGAAACACCACCCGGTTAAGGTCTAACCATTGTTGCCATAAAAAATCTTGATACGGGATGAAACCCGGTTGGCCTTTTCCCATTCGTACGTCCGCCGGGATAGGATGCCTTTTTGCAGTTACGGAAGGAATCGAACCCTCGTAAAAGGTCTTGCGGACCTCCGCCTTGCCTCTCGGCCACGTAACTCGTTTACGAGGTAAAAATAGGGTATAATTATTAGTCTACAAAAAAGGTGGACTAATAATTTTTGTCTTTTCTCCAGATTTCTCCACATTTTTTATGTTTTTGTTATAAAATAAAAATATGATGGGTTCGTTTTCCGTTAACTTTGCCGCATTCAAAAAAAACTACGGTCTACATCTAACATGGAACACAAAGACAGTGCTCGATTCAAATCCACTATTCGTCCAACCTTCAATCCCCTCAGAGCCGCCTGTGTAGTGGCCTGTTGCGGTCTCGTCGTCATCAGCGCCTGTAACAACAGCAGCAGCGCTTCTTTCAAAAAAGCAGACACGTCCGTCGCAGCAAAACCTGCCGCCGCTGCTCCTGCCCAGGATTCAACGATAACGCCGCCGCCGGCTGTAGCCGCAGGCCCCATCGATACGGCGCTTTACAATAAACAACTTCATTGGCTGGCCAATAAGGACAGCTCGGGCCGGTGGCCTGCAAAGGCAGCCTATGCCTACCCGAACCCAGGCGCCATCCTGCCCTTCAAACGTATCGTGGCTTATTATGGTAACCTTTATTCCAAGAACATGGGAGTATTGGGTGAATATCCACCTGATGAGATGCTTAGCAGACTCAAGGGTGAATTGAAGAAATGGCAGGAAGCCGATCCTAATATTCCCGTTCAGCCTGCACTGCACTATATCGCGGTTACGGCACAGGGCGCTCCCGGCAAAGACGGTAAATACCGCCTGAGAATGCCGTTCAAACAGATCGATTCCATCCTTCATATCGCAGCTCGTATCAATGCGCTGGTTTTCCTGGACGTACAGGTCGGATACAGCAATGTTGAAGCTGAAATTCCTTTACTGGAAAAATACCTGAAAATGCCAAACGTGCATCTGGGGATCGATCCTGAGTTTTCGATGAAGATGATGAAGAAGCCCGGTACTGTTATCGGTACGATGGATGCTTCCGACGTCAACTTCTGCGTCAACTACCTGAATAACCTGGTAAAGGCAAATGGTCTTCCTCCCAAGATCCTGGTCGTACACCGTTTTACGCGTAAGATGCTGACCAACTATAAGGACATCAAGACCAACCCGAATGTGCAGATCGTTATGGATATGGATGGATGGGGAGAGCCTTCTTTGAAATATGATAGCTATAAGGCTTATGTTTCGATGGAGCCGGTTGAGTTTACAGGTTTCAAGCTGTTTTATAAGAACGACATCCGTAAGAAGAACAGCCGGATGCTGACACCCAAGGAAGTGTTGTCGCAGAAGCCAAGTCCGATTTACATACAATATCAATAAATGCAATAAGCCGCTGCAACGCAGCGGCTTTATTTATTTTGAGAAAGCGGCTCCTTCACGGGGCCATTTTTGTTTGGGCCGGTTTTCGCCACCAGGTAGACGAGGATCAGCGTAAGGCACAGGGTGGACCAATACAGTTCGGACTTGGGTATCGATTGCCCTTTTTGGGCGGCTATAAAGATGACGGCTCCGACCAGGATCGGGATTTGGGTCATTATCGCAAGACGGGTAAAAAGGCCGATAAGGATAAAAAAACCACCCAGCAGGTTGGCCCAGGTGATCAGAATGGGCAGCCAATGGGTGTTGTCTTCTGCTACCCTGGTATCCCCGTACAATACCCTGTCCAGCATAGCCGGATCGTATATGAACTGGATACCCTTAGCACAAAGGACGATCCCCAGGCCAATACGAAGAATAACCAGCCAACGCGGATGGTGCGTCTTGTTCATGCCCTTGCGGCAGCAATAGCCGTGCCGCAGCACCTTACGTCGCCAATCTCAGCCGTGCCTTAGCACCTCGCGTCCCAATCTCAGCCATGCCGCAGCACCTCACCTCCCAACTTCAGCCGTGCCGCAGCACCTTACGTCGCCAATCTCAGCCGTGCCTCAGTACCTCGTGTCCCAATCTCAGCCATGCCGCAGCACCTCGCGTCTATCCTCTGCCATGCCGCAGCGCCTCGCGTCGCCAACTTCAGCCATGCCTCAGCACCGCCCCCTTACTTCGCGCCAAGCCAGCTCTTCCGGAAAGCCGCGATAGCCGCGGTAACAGGCAAGCCCGCTTTTTCAAAAGTGACGACCGACAAGTTGGGATTCTCCTTTGGCGTGATCGTCCCCGTCTTTTCTTCGCCGCGATGCAGCCAGCGGATAGCCACCGCGGTACCCTGATGCAGGCGTCCCAGCAGGTTAGACAATTCCTGATACGTTCTTATGTCTTGATTGTCAATAGACAAAATCTTGTCGTCGACGTCCAGACCCGCGTCATACAGCGGCGTACCGCGCTTCGTGTTGGCCTCGAGGATCAGCCCCTCCCTTTCGGTATATTGTTCAGCGCCGATCCATGCCTTGCTTTCCTCCGTCTTTTTCAACAACAGCCCGGCAGGCTTCAGCAGCGCGGCATAGTCGATAGGCGCATGCCCATAGATATACTGGGTAAAGAAGTCGGCGGCGAATTTTTTGTCACCGGTGACGGCAGCCAGCACGTCCTGCAAACCGGATACGTTATAGGGAAGCTCCGGTTTTCCAAACCTTCGCCAGACGGCTGACATGTACTCATCCAGACTCTTATTAAACCGCGCCCTCAACTCCAGATCGAGCGCCAGCGCGATCGCACCGCCATAAGGATAATAAGAGGTATAGAAATTGGGATAATTGGTCTTGTCTACAGCAACGCCGGCATCCACAAAGACGGCCATCTCGCTGCTTTCCACAGGGGAATAGCCCTGTGCCCCCGGCGTATTGACCTTGATATTGATCAGGCTGGCAATGGTAGTGTGGAGATAGTCGGTGTCCTTTTCATAACCCGCCCGCATCACCATCAGACCGCCATAATATTGGGTAAACCCTTCGGCAAACCAAAGCTCATAGCTCATGTTGCTCTTCTCAAAGTTGAAAGGCTCGAGGGTTTTGGGTCTGATCCTTTTCACATTCCAACAATGAAAGAACTCGTGCGCAAACACATCCAGCATCCGGTTCTCGCCCTTGAAGGCCGCCGGGATGGAGATCATCGTGGAATTGCGGTGCTCCATACCGTCGCCGTGTACATAGGGATTGATACTGGCTAAAAAGGTATAAGCGCCATAGTCATAAGCCGGCGTCTCGCCAAAAACGGCTTGTTCCTGCTTTACGATGTTTTGTACCTTTTCGGAAAAGCTGGTAAACGTGCTGTCATCCCCCGCGCCGTCAAGCGCGATCCGGAAGGCATAGACCTTGCCGTCGGGGTTTTTGATATCCCATTTGCGATAGCGCAGCGGTCCGATCTTCGTGGGGCAGTCCATGAAATACTGGAAGCTGCGGGCCTGGAAGGTCAGCGGGTCGCCGGTTGGCTGCAGCTGGGTAGCGACAGTCCAATGCCATTCTTCGGGGATGTTGAAATGGATGGTAATGGGGATATTGTCCAGCCCCTTCATCCAAAGAAATGCCGCCGGCATATTCAGATGAACGCCGCCGGGGTCGATACCGGCATAAGTACCGTCGGCATAGTTGGCATAGAGCGTATACTTTACCCGGATATAACCGGAGTGGTGGGAGATCTCGTAGACATCGCCGTCGACACGGTTAACCGTCAGCGGTTTGCCGTTCTGATCATAAGCATGGAGATCATAGATATTTTTTCCGAACTCATGCGTCGCATAACGCCCGGGGGAAGAACGGCTCATCCGAACCGTGGCTGTCCGCGTGGGGACATCGCTGACGATCAATTCGACTTGCGCTTCGTGGTGGACGATGTTTGGAAAAGAGACAATATAACTGATGCGTTGTCCATACGCCCATTGCAGAGAAAAGGCCAGGATCAAAAGGAGCCCGATGCGTGTAGTGGTCATAAAACAGAGAAAAATTAGCCGAATATAGCTAATTGGGGCATTGGTCGCGCATTATCGGTAAAAAATGGCCGGAACAGCTCCATCGGCTTAATGCCCGTGCATCAGCAGGAACTTCCGGATGACAAGATAGGCGATGATACAGAGGGTGATAACGACCACCAGGATGACCAGCTGCCAGGGATCATCCTTTAAGCGTCGTTTAAGCCGGCGCTGTTTCTTTTTCTCGAGGCTTTTCTGCATACTGGCATTGAGATCGTCCACATAGGTCTGCATGTCTTTTTTATCGCGCAGCTGCTGCAGTCCTTCTACCGCATCGTTCAGGAATTGATTATCAGCCATGGAGCGTTCCAACTCGTGGAGCGATTCCCCGCTGAGTTTGCCATTCAGGTAGTCCATCAACTGTTGGTTGTCGATGTCCTTATTGCTGTTGGCTAATATGTTCAGAATATCTTTGTTCATGTCATTGTGCATTTTCACGGGCCTTTTTCTCCATTAACAGCCGGAGATTGCGTTTACCGTTCTGTATATAGCTCTTGACCTGCATCAGGCTAAACCCGGTAGATGCCGCAATATCCTGGTAGGATCGTTTTTCCAGGTAAAACAAAATTACGCAGAGTTTTTGCTCTTTCCCCAGTTCGTCGAGGGATTCTCCCATCAGCCGAAGCTGCTGTTCTTTTTCCTGGTGGCTGCTCTTCCCCGGTTCTTCATCCCAGGCGGCCAGCATATTGTCGGAAAGTTCCGCCTTATGCCCATGCTGATCACGCAGCTTCATCAGACAGTGGTTTCGGGCGATCGTATAGATCCAGGATTTGAAAAAGGTAACGCGGTATTTGCCCAGTTCGGAGATGACTTTGACAAATATGTGCTGGACGCAGTCCTTGGCTTCTTCTTCCTCTTTGATGTACTTCATACAGACACCCAGCAGCAGCAGCGTGTAACGTTGTAAAAGGATGCCCAGCCACGCATTATCCCGGTCGGTATAGTAGCGGTCCAGCAGTTCCTGGTCGGTCATATGGTGGTATGGATCTTTCTTCAAACGAAAAGGATGATGATATACTACTTAGATGCGAATTGGGCAAAAATTCACAAAAACTTTATCTCAAACGCGTTAACAAAGCCGTTAGTATAAAATTTTGCCATCCTTGAACCATTCTTTAATTTTCCGTATGATCAGAGCTATTTGCTGTGTGCCAGTAAGCCCTTTAAGAGCAGAACCTTCCCATCGGTCAGAGATGGTGAGTCAGCTTGTCTTCGGAGAATGCTGCGAGATAATCGGGCAAGGAAAGGAGAACTGGATCCGTCTTCGGGTAAAATATGACGGCTATGAGGGATGGTGTACATCGGCGCATGTGGTTGAAGTGAATGAGGAAGAGTATGAATCGACGGGCTGTACGCTCGCTGCCGACTGGGTAACGGCGCTGGAATACAACGGGCATCCAATGATGGTGCCGATGGGAGCGCAGCTGACAGGGATGAAGAATGGAAAGGCACACTGGCGCAAAAACCAGGTTCATTTCAAGGGGAAGGGCTGGGACCCGGCGGCGGCCTTGACCGATCCCAAATCGATCCGGCAGCTGACGTATAAATTTCTCAACTCGCCCTATCTGTGGGGCGGCCGCACTGTCTTTGGCCTCGACTGCAGCGGGTTTACCCAGATGATCTTTAAGTTCCTGAATGTTCCCTTGCTTAGAGATGCTTCACAGCAGGCAGGGCAGGGGGAGCCGGTTGGTTTCCTGGAAGAGACAAAGACCGGGGATCTGGCTTTTTTTGACAACGAAGAAGGCAGGATCACGCATGTCGGGATACTGCTCAACAGTCATGAGATCATCCACGCTTCGGGCAAGGTCCGGATCGATAAAATAGACAATATGGGGATCGTTCAGTCTGAAACCTTTCAACGTACCCATCATCTGCGGGTCATCAAACGATTCCTGACCGAAGATCAATAGCAAAACAATCGTTGGGAAAAGAAAGGCGGTCCGCCGCGGCGGACCGCCGGGAGAGATTATTTGTAGTGCTCCTTATAGGAGTTGGCTGCGTCTTCGATGATCTTGATCGCGGTGGCTTTATCACCGAACTCTTCTACGACAACCATTTTGTTCTCGAGCTTTTTATATTCTTCAAAAAAATGACGGAGTTCTTCAAAGAAGTGCTTTGGCAGCTCTTCCAGGTTGTTATAGTGATTGACGCTGGGATCGTGGGCGGCAACGGCAATGATCTTGTCGTCGGAGTCGCCGTTGTCGATCATCTGCATGACGCCGATGACCTTTGCTTCTACCAGACACAGCGCTTGAACCGAAAGAGAAGTGATCACTAGGATGTCCAGCGGATCCTTGTCTTCACCGAGTGTACGGGGGATAAAGCCGTAGTTGACGGGATAGTAGAAGGAAGAATAGATCACGCGGTCCAATTTAAGCAAGCCGGATTCTTTGTCGATCTCGTACTTTGCTCTTGAACCCTGGGGAATCTCAATGATCGCATTAACCACCCTGGGAGCGCTTTCACCGACGGGTACGCCATGCCAGGGATGTGAAGTTGTCATCATAGTCGTGTAGTGCTGTTATTAGTTGCGCAAACCTACTGCATATAGGCAGAGGAAAAAAATTTCATTTGTCAAACAAACCGCGTCCAATCTTAGGGATGGCAATGCGTTGCGCACTGTAGATACCCGAATGACCGCTGAAATAATAGGCGGTAAAACAGGCGACAGCATAGTACAGGACGGGCGCCGGACCAAAGAGTTCGACACCCATGATCGTACATGCAACAGGCGTATTGGTTGCGCCGGCAAAGACCGCTATAAAGCCAAGGCCTGCCATCAGATCGATAGGGGCGCCTGTCAGCGTTCCCAGCGCATTGCCCAGCGCTGCTCCGACGAAGAACAGCGGTGTAACCTCTCCTCCCTTAAATCCCGTGCCAAGTGTGATGGCGGTGAATAAAAGCTTCAAGAACCAGCTGAAATAAGAAGCGCCTCCGGCGCCAAAACAGGCGATGATCGACACCGAGTGGATATCCTTCCCCGTTACGCCAAGACTGAGGTAATCCTGCGTACCAACGATGAACGTCAGCCCGATGATGACGACACCGCCTGCGGCAGGGATAAGCCAGTCCGGTTTGATCCATTTTTTGCTGTAATGTTTGATGCCATCGGTCAGATGCGCAAAGCCGCTGCCCGCAAGCCCGGACAGGATGCCGAGTCCAATCACCTGCGCCAGCAGCAGGAAGTCGAAGTGGACAAAAGGAACCAGCGTATTGGCTTTTTCGACGAAATGGATGGCATAGGCCGTGTGATGTATGCCCCACGAGGCACAGACGACGTCGGCCAGAACCGCTGCGATCAGGCACGGCACGAGTGCATTGTATTGGATACGGCCAATGGCCAGCACTTCCATCGCGAATATGGCTCCCGTGACCGGGGTGCCAAAGACGGCGCCAAAGCCTGCGGCAATACCCGTGGTCAGCAGCAGACGGGTGTCCTCGGCAGAAAGGCGGAGCCGGCGGGCAAAGAATTGGGCGATACTGCCGCCGATCTGTACTGCTGTGCCTTCTCTGCCGGCCGAGCCGCCAAAAAGATGGGTGATCACCGTAGTCGCCAGGACCAGCGGGGCCATCCGGGCGGGGACACCGCCGCCGGGCTCGTGTATCTCATTCATGATCAGGTTGTTGCCGGCCTCGGAATTTTTGCCGGCCAGCCGGTAGAGCCAATAGATGGCGACCCCGGCCAAGGGCAGACCGTACAGCAGCCAGGGATAATCCCAGCGGATATGGATGGCCTTATCCAGCAGCCACAGAAAAACAGCTACGAGAGAACCGGCAACGAGCGATACGGGAAGGATGAGCAGGGTCCAGCGGATCAGATAGATGGTAATAGGGAACTGCTCAAAAGAACGGAATAGCTTTTTCATGCCTGCAAAAGGTTAATTGTGTGGTGTTACAATATTTGCAGGCGCCATCAGCCCTCGATCCTGTTATCGGATGGGCGGTTTATAGAAGGAAGACACCATTTCCTTATCGGGGCAAAGGTACACCGAAGGTGGAAAAAATCCTATTTTCTGTTTAAAATCTCTTTCAGGTCGACCAGCCATTCCCCATTGACCTTTACGACGCGGATAGTGGTCGTGTCCTTCTTGTAGGAGTTGGCGTAAGTATAGGAGGTCACGGAGTCGTTGAGGGTCTGTATGTTGATCGGGAGGATCTCGGCTTCCTTGTATCCTTTTTGTTCGTCAGCGGAGAGGCTGGCGTAGTCCTTTTTCCATTTGTTGAACAGCAGCTGGTTAGTAGAGTCAGCATAAAGGTAGAAGCTGGCTTTCTCGTAGTTGCCGTCGAGGGAGGCGCGAATAAATTCGCGGCCTGCGTCCTGGGCGTCTTCGGCTTTCTTAAATGAATGGGAGTCGCCGCATGATGCCAGCACCAATAGAGCCGGAAGGATAAATTTTTGGATCATGTAGCAAAAATAGGCGGCTAAGATAAATTAGCCGCCTGTTTTAACTATTTATTTTCTGGTTTTACCAATCGCGGGCGCTGGTCGGGATGAGCTTCCTCGTGCTCCTGTTTATCCTTGTCATAGGCCCTGATGATGGCTTTTACAAGGCGGTGACGAACAACGTCTTCTTCATCCAGCTCGATATGAGCGATGCCGTCGATGTTCTGGAGGATGTACAGCGCTTTGGCCAGACCGCTTTTCTGGTTCTTTGGCAGGTCGATCTGTGTCAGGTCGCCTGTGATGATGGCCTTGGCGTTGGCGCCGATACGGGTCAGGAACATTTTCAGCTGAAGGTCCGTTGCATTCTGGGCTTCGTCAAGGATGATAAAGGCGTTGTCGAGCGTACGCCCGCGCATGTAGGCGAGGGGGGCGATCTCGATGGTCCGGGTGCTCATATAATAGCCCAGCTTGTCCGCGGGTATCATGTCATCCAGCGCATCGTAAAGAGGACGCAGATAAGGGTCGATCTTTTCTTTCAGATCACCAGGCAGAAAACCAAGGCTTTCCCCGGCTTCCACGGCAGGGCGTGTCAGGATAATCTTCTTTACCAGCTTGTTTTTCAATGCTCTTACGGCCAGGGCAACCGCGGTATAGGTCTTACCGGTACCAGCGGGCCCGATGGCAAACACGATGTCGTTCTTCTCTGCAGCGCCAACCATTTTCTTCTGGTTGATCGTCCGGGCTCTTACGGTTTTGCCATTCGGTCCAAACACCAGGATATCGTTGGGATGCCGGTCGACGAAATTGTCGACAGTCTCGGCGTCATCACCGCCCAGGATCTGCTCGAAATAGTTCTCGCTGACATGTCCGTTTCGTTCCAGGTACTGCACCAGCAGGTCAATTTTCTCCTTTGCTGTACCTACCTGCTCGGGTGAGCCGCTCAATTTGATCTGGGTTCCCCGGGATAGAATTTTCAGTAAAGGGAATTTCTTTTTGAGGATGTCTAACTTGCCGTTATTAACGCCGAAAAATTCGATGGGGTTAACGGTTTCCAGGTTGATAATTGTTTCAGTCAAATTGAAGTCTTTTAGAGTTTTCTGAATATTTTCACTTGGGTTAAGACTCGGATTTTAGTGAGTGATAACGCTGATATTCCGGCTTCTTGCAGGGATCAATTGGTACTTGACCAAATTTAACTCCAGAGCCCCTTTTTTCCTACTATTCTTATTAACAAGGTGTGAATTTCGCGGGTCGTTTTTTTTTCCTATGTTTGTCCTCTGCTAATCGTTAGCCTCCTTTTTTAAGTGCCTCGCTGAACCTCCCAGAAAGATTACAATCAATTTACGATTTTGTTCGTAAGTCATGACTGGACAATTTCCAGGTTGGCTGAATTTCACCCAAAATTGGGCCGGTCGTAGTTGCTTGACTTAAAACGTTACTCTAGGATGAAATCACTTGGTATGGTGACCTGGCTGCTGCTTGTCTTGTCTGCGGCGCCAGGTCTGGTTTGGGCTCAATCAAAAGAGATCAGCCGGTTACGCTCCAGTCTGGGAGATACCGGAGACGGAGGCTCGCATGCCTCGGATACCGCCTATATCGATCTGCTCAACAGACTTTCTCATGCTTTTTACGGGATCAACTCGGACAGCGCTTTTTATTATGGGCATCGGGCGCAGCAGGCCGCGCAGTTGAAAGGCTATCGCAGGGGAGAAGCGGAAAGCTGGCGTATACTGGGGAATACCTACGAAATGGTGGGTGATTACGTCAGCATGTTGTCCTGTTATCATCATTCGCACGAAATTGCAGAACAGATCGGCGACAGTTTACTGATCGCCAAGGTCAACGTCAATATCGCGTTGTTTTATAAACAGGAAGGCGACTATGAGCAAGCCAAACAGCTGATGGAAAAGGTCAACGCCACCATCAGGCAGATCGGGGATTCAACCCAGCTCGCATTTATTCTCTCGCATCTTTCGGACCTTGCTTTTCACAGCCGGCAGTATACGCAGGCGCTGCAGTATGCCCGTCAGGCTTATGCCCAGGCCCGGGCTTTAAAGGACGAGTCGGCTGCTGCTAATTACTGCAACGAGATCGGTAAGGTATTGGCGGCATTGGGAAGATACTCCGAAGCGCTGGATTGTCATCTGCAGTCGCTGGCCTATTACAGGGAAGCCAACGACAGGCTGGGTATGACGACGACCACCAACCGGCTGGCACAGGTCTACTTGTTGTTAAAGGATTACCCGCGTGCGGTCGCTTACGCGCAGGAATCTTTTTCCTCTGCTGCCAAAATGCGCAGGAAGCCCGAACTGGAAGGATCGGCCCGTGTACTGGCCGATATCTATGAAGCAAAAGGAGATGACCGCAATGCCTTGAAATACTATAAGGTTTACAAAGCCTATTCTGACAGCCTGGACAATGATATCAGCCACAAACAGCTGCTGGCGCTTTCTGCGGGCAATGATTATGAAAAACAGAAGCTCAGTCTGCGGGAAGAAGAGGCCCGGAAAGAAGTCTTGTATCTGCGCAGGCTTCGCAAGCAATCGCTGCAAATATCCATTACTATCTTTGTAATTGTCGTGTTGAGCCTTATAGCCTTTATCCTGCTTCGCAGCCGTCGGTTCATCCGCAGGACCAACCAGCTGCTAAGAGAAAAGAACGGGAAGATCGAACAGCAGAAAGAGGAATTGGAGCACCAGGCTGTGCAGTTGTTACTGAACAATCAGCAAAAGGATAAACTCTTTTCGATCATTGCTCATGATCTGCGGGGACCATTGAACTCATTGAAGGTAATGATGGATTTTCTAAAGGAAAAGCGACTTTCCGAAGAAGAGCTCAGCGGCATGCTGAAAGAGATCAGAAGGAACGTCGACTACTCATCGGAGATGGTGACCAATCTGCTGTATTGGGCAAGCAGCCAGCTGCATGGGTTGGTCGTGATGCCGGTCTCTCTGCCCTTGAAGCCAATGGCTGCAGAGATCTTCGGGCTGTTCGTGCAGCAGGCGCAGGAAAAGGGTGTACGGCTGCAGTCGCTGCTTTCCGATGAACTGGAAGGCTATGGTGATAAAGATATGATCGAAATAGTTCTTCGTAACCTGATCAGCAATGCGATAAAATTCTGCCGTGATGGAGATGCTGTAACAATAAGCGCCGAAGTTTGCGATTCTGAAATAGAAGTATGTATAGCGGATACCGGTATTGGAATGAAAGAGGACATGCTGGAAAAGATCATCCGGAAAGAAAGTTTTACCAGCTATGGCACCGCGAAAGAAAAAGGAACCGGCCTTGGCCTTTTGCTCTGTCGGGAATTTACAGAAATGAACAAAGGCCGGTTTTGGGTCGAAAGTCAATGGGGAAATGGCAGCCGTAGTTACTTCACCATTCCGCTGGCTCCTAACTCTTCTTCGATCAGGTTGTGAAAAACAGATTCGTTTTCCCAGATCCAGGCCGGCAGCTGCTGCTTGATGATCTTCCACACCCCATCTTCACGCTGCATTCTCAAAACGATCCGGTTGCCACGGTCATCGCTCACATCAACAGTAAATAATCCTTCCTGCAAGCCATTCGACTTGCGGAAGTTGAATTCTCTCAAACGGCCGTCGGCCTTCACCAGCTTGGTAAATTGAATATTCCGGATAAATTGTATTTGCATAAGGATCCCGTTGAAATTTGTTTTAACAATTCTCGTGCTACAGGCTAAGAGGGTTTCCTAAAGAATAGTGAATTTTTTACGCAGGGAATAGGCAGATGATTACAAAAATAATGAAATTTGATGGCCCCGGAAGTCCAAATGATAACTATTTGTCCCCATTATGGAAGAATTCCATTGTATCTTTTATAGTCCAGGGATTGCTCTTTTGGGATAAAATGATCCGGGAGGACAAAAATTAAAGACTCGACAGATGAATAAAGAGATTATTATTATCGGGGCTGGCGCATCGGGTTTGACGGCGGCTCGCCGGCTTTCGGCCGCAGGTTATCGGGTTTTGGTATTGGAAGCCGCCGCCGTGGCGGGCGGACGGATGCGCAATACGGACAATGTGTTTTCCTTCCCCGTGGAAGCCGGGGCCGAGTTTGTGCATGGAGACCTGCCTTATAGCCTGGAGCTTGCCAAAGAAGCCGGCGTTCGGCTGGTACCTCTTGCTTCTTCGATGGTCCGTTTGGCAAAGGGAGAAGGAATAAAACAGCGGGGAGGTAGTTCCTTTCTTTCGACGGAATGGGATGAATTGATGGACGCCATGGAAAAGTTGGAAGTCGACGTCCCGATGGCCGATTTTATGGCGGAGCACTTTAGCGGTGAACGGTATGAGGGCCTGCGGGTGTCCGTACGCCGTTTTGGTGAGGGCTACGACCTCGCCGACTTACAGCGGGTTTCTACAAAGGCGCTTTATGCTGAATGGGCAAGGGAGGGCGAAGACGAGGAATACCGGCCGGAGGGAGGGTATCGACCGCTGATCGACTTTCTGATCGGCGAGATCCACCGGCATGGAGGAGAGGTGCTGTTGTCCTGTCCGGTGGCTGGCGTCGTCTGGCGGGCGGGGAGAGTCGATGTTACGGTGGCTGACGGCCGGGTTTTCACGGCTGCTCAGCTGCTGACCACGGTTTCGCTGGGCATATTGCAGCAGGAGCCTATGCCGATCCGGTTTTCGCCGGATATACCCGATCATTTGCAGGCTGCCCGTCAATTGGGATATGGGTCGGTGATCAAGATCCTTCTGGAGTGGAAGGAACGCTTTTGGGCAGAGGAGGAATACAAGGGAAAAACGCTTTTTATCATATCGGAGGAAGCCGTTCCTACCTGGTGGACACAGAACAGCGAAGTTCCTTTGCTGACAGGATGGCTCGCAGGAGAAAAGATGCAGGACTTTCAGAAGCTGGGGGCCGAAGAACAGCTGGAAAGCTGCCTGCGGTCGCTCGCGTCGATCTTTTCGGTAAAGATGGAGCTTCTGCATGCCCAGTTAAAGCAAGTACAGATCCTGGATTGGGAGAAGGACCCTTATGTAAGGGGCGGCTATAGTTATGAAGTCGTCGATGCGAATAGCTATCGCGAGCGGCTGTCACAGCCGGTGGAAAGAACGTTATTTTTTGCGGGAGAAGCCCTGTATGCCGGTATTGCGCCCGGAACAGTGGAGGCGGCGTTTGAGAGCGGCTGGAAAGCGGCTGAGGAAATAAAAGCGGCAGCCTCCGGTGAATAAGTAAGCCGCCGCTTTTATCTATTAAGCATACTGATCGCGAAGCGACTTGATCTCTTCGTGTGAAGCCAGCAGTGATTCCTGTTGTTGGATCAGCAGGTCGCGGATATAAGCGGGCAGCTCGTGTTCCAGTGCAGAGCGATAGGCATTCTTTGCGGCGTCCTCTCCTCTTTCGCAGTTGGACAGGATCGTGTGCCGGTCGTGACCGCCGAAAAGAGCTTTGACGTCCATCCATGCCCGATAGATCTTGCCGCTGGCCGTTGTGCCTTTCTCTGCATCTGCTCCCAGCGCCTGAACTTCTGTTGCCAGAGCGATCTTGATCCGGTGACTTTCTGCGATCATGGTCGCAAACAGCACTTTCAGATCATCGTCTTCCTGCTTTGTTTCCTTGATGGCTCTTTCGTAGCCTACGATACGATCGTTGTTTATTTGTATAAGATCGTTCAATACTTCGATTGTCTCTGTTGTGTTTTGCATAACGAGGGTTTTTAGACTTATTCTGGTAATATCATGCCATGGGCATAATGAGATGGAATTGTGCCGCTGCCGGCTGGGACCGGGCGGGGAAAAGGGCAATATATTCCTCAAAAGATCTTTTGCCCTTCGACCACTTTTCGCTGCGCGATAAGCCGGTTCACGGTCAGCGCTTCTACTGCGCCGATCTCGAGTTCTTCGGCTATCTTGACGAGCAGCGCTTCTTCCCTTGCATCAAGGGTGGGGTCGTCGAGACACAGCTCGACACAATAAGAATAAAGAGCGAGTTCGTTGACCGGTTTGATCAGCTGGAGCAGGTAGCGGATATAGGCCTGTTCGTCGGCTATTTCCGGTTTATAGGAACGATAATGGACGAGTTCATCCTTGATGCTTACCTGTGTATTTAAATTGAGGGCAACGAGTTTGGCGGAAAGGTCATCCATTTCCCGTTTGCTGAACTGCTCGTCCTCGAGGCAGCAATGAAAAAACAAATGGCAAAGCGCCTGGTCCTGGGTTGTTACGATAGAAGTGTACATCAGTTGAATGTTTCTGGCGAGACATTCAACTCTTATGCCATCTCGCCTGGCTCGACCGGGCCTCCGGCCAAGCGCTTATAGTGGGCCAGTTGATTCTTCAGGATACGGTTCTCTTCCTTCAGTTCTTCGACGCGGCCGAGCATGTGGGAAAGCGCCTCAATTCCCTCTGTATTGATCGACAGTTCATAGTGCCAGCGGACAAATCTTTCCACTGCAGATAGTTCACCGGCGTCGAGGAAAAAGGCGCCATCCCGGATAGTCATCGAGATCAGGCCCGAGTCATGCAGGGTCTGGATAAAGGAGAGCTGTATATGATGAAAAGTGGCGAATTCTCCGGCTGATATCAGTTCTTCTGGCATATCGTTAATTTTTTGTCGATCAATAATTTTTTGGGCGGCAGACCGGCCTATGCTTCGGGTCTTAGCTTTTGCAATTCCCGGAACAGTTCCTTTTCTTTTTCGGTAAGATTCGAAGGCAGTTTGATCTCGAGGGTGACGTAGAGATCGCCGTGCTGCCCTTCCTTCTTATAGACCGGGAACCCTTTGCCTTTCAACCTCATCGCAGTTCCGTTAGCTGTTTCCGCTTTTATTTTCAGCTTGACCTTGCCGGTCAGCGTCTCAACCGTCAATTCACCTCCGAGCATGGCCGTATAAAGATCGACGGGGACTTTCATGTGCAGGTCATTGCCTTCTCTTGTCCAGCGCGGGTCCTCGGTGATCGAGAACGTGATATAGAGATCTCCGTCCGGGCCGCCGTTGGCGCCGGGTGCACCGTGTCCTTTTAGCTTGATCACCTGGCCGTTCTCGACACCCGCGGGGATGGTGATACGGATATTCTTGCCGTTGACCGTCAATACCCGTTGGTGCGTGGTGGCTGCGTCTTCCAGGCTGATCTGTAGCTCGGCCTGGTAATCCTGTCCGCGGAATGCGCCGCGGGCGCCGCCGCTGCGACTGGAGCCGCGGCCGAACAGCGATTCGAAGAAGTCCGAGAACTCGCCGCTGTCGTCACCCTGGAAGCTGCCGCCAAAGCCGCGTGAGCCGCCTCCGAACGCGCCGCTAAAATCGCCCCCTCCAAAGCCTCCGGGGCCGCCTGAGGCACGGCCTCTTGCCCCGGATTCCTGCTGCGCCTTTTCAAAGGCTTCGGCATGCTGCCAGTCTTTGCCGTACTGGTCGTACTTTTTCCGTTTATCCGGGTCACTCAGGACCTCGTTGGCCTCGTTTATCTGTTGAAATCTCTTATTGGCTTCCTTATCATTCGGATTGAGATCAGGGTGGTGTTTCCGGGCCAGTTTACGATAGGCGGCCCGGATCTCGTCCTGCGTTGCCGTCTTGCTGACGCCTAATACTTTATAATAATCGATGAACTCCATTTTTATCCCCTTTTTTTGCAAATTTAAGTTTTGGCTGGCATAATTTTTTTAGCGGTACCTAAAATTATACATTATGAAAAGGCCCGGTATGTATATGCTTATGCTGTTTGGGTTGATCATAGCGGCGTTTGCTTTGATCAAATGTAACAACTCCGGAGAAGCCAGTAATGTTCACATGCATTCTGATTCTACCTCTCCGGTAGGACCCGCCCCCGATAATAACAGCGCGAATAATCCCTCGCTCGCGGATACGAATTTCGAAAAGGACAGGACGCGTCCGATCACCGATACGATGAAAAAGTCGAAATAGACAAACCTCCCCCATACTTACGGCATGCGTCAGGCACAGAAGTAAAGTGCCGTGCATGGCGTACACCGATCCGAGAGGAGGCGCACAGCGTAGCGCCTAGAGATCGGTGCTGATCGTAAAATAGAACTGGCTGCCCAGCCCGGGTTTTGACTCCACCCAGATCTTCCCTTCATGCATTTCAACGATCTTTTTACAGTGGGCCAGTCCGATGCCCGAACCTTCATATTTGGTGCGGTTATGCAGCCGCTGGAAAATGATAAAGATCCTGTCGAGGAATTGCGGCTCGATCCCGATCCCGTTGTCTGCAACGGCAAAGACGCAGTGGTGTTCTTCCTGCTGCGCGCTTATCCAGATCTCGGGCTGGCGGTCGGGGTGATGGAATTTGATCGCGTTGGCGATCAGGTTCTGGAACAATAGCTTTAGCTCTGTGGGATAGACCTGGAGGATCGGCATCGGGCCGGCGGTGATGACCCCGTCGCTGTCGCGGATGCTTTTACCAAGATCCGCCAAAACTTCTTCCAGTAAATGATTAATGTCGACGGGCTGTACTTCCCTTTCGCGTCCGATGCGGGAATAGTCAAGCAGATCCTTTATCAGCGTACGCATCCGAAAGGCCGCCTGGGACAGATAGGTCAGATATACTTTTCCGTTGCCGTCCAGCTTTGGCTGGTATTCTTTCTGTAACAGATCGACGAAGCCCGCGATGGTCCGCAGCGGCTCCTGCAGATCGTGTGAGGCGACATAGGCGAACTGCTCCAGCTCTTTGTTCTTGCTTTCCATTTCCGAGGTCCGCTGCCGCACCTTTTTTTCCAGCGAATTATTGACCTCTTTGTTTTCGCGTACCAGTCTTTCCAATTCTTCGGACATCGCATTGAAATTGCCGGCCAACACCCCGATCTCATCTCTCGAGAAGATACGCGCCTTGCGGCTAAAGTCACCCTTGGCCGCCGTGTTGGTAGAAAGCAGGATCTCCTTTAACCCTTTTTGGATGCCGTTACTGACGGTAATAGCGAGTGTCAGACCCGTACATTCGACGGTCAGCGCGATGATGAACAACAGTTTCAGCACATTGCCTTCCAGCCAGCGGGAACCTTCGCCGAGCGCAAAGGAAAACTCGTCTTCCATCGGGGTGAGCCGGTCGTTCAACGGGTCGACCTGGTTGAGGATCGCGGTTACTTTTTCCTGGGAATAGGGAACGGTATTGATCGCTTCGTGGAGCTGTTGCCCGATGGCTACGAAGCCGGTGATCACTTCGTCGGCCTGGGTCCAGGCGACAATGGCCCGATGGATATACAGGTTGGAATGAAACCTTCGGAATAACTTTATCATCCCGTCGATGTCGTCGGGGTGATTCCTGCCTTCCGCAAATCCTTCGCGAACGATATCGAGGTTGGGATTGGGTTTGCTGAGTTCGATACGGGCCTTGTGATCCCCCAGGCTGACCTTCATAAAGCCCTCGAATTTTGCATAGCTGGCTTCATTGCGCGTACGGGCATATTCCAGCAGCTGATAAAGCGCATCTTTTTGAGCTTTTGACCAGAGGCCTTCACCGCCGACATAGGCGCGGACGGATGACAGGGTGTTGATGGAGAAGAACAGCGCCAATAGCTCGATGGCGATAAGCAGCGCCATGATACCGACCGTGAAGTAGAGCTTTTTAGCAATAGAGACGTCCTTAAACCATCTGAAAATGGATCTTTTCATAATTACAACAAGGTATTAACGGCAGGTCGGTCTATTGTGGTGGTACAAATTAGCAAAAAAAATTGCCCATCCAAAAAATATGGATGGGCAAGGGCATATTTTTAACCAGGATTATTTTATATGCGCTGGTTTGGGGCTTTTACTGGTCAATACAAAAATTCCAAAGACAGTGGACGCAAAGGCTGCTATATACAGCAAATTGGAGAGATCATAAAAGGAGTGACGGAAGAGTGTATAACTGGTCATGCCGTTGACGACAACCATTGCAATCAAAACTAAGAATATAAGAAGTTTCATAACTTGTCGATTTTAAAGGTTAATGTTGTTCTTTGTATAATAGACCCGGAACCGAAAGAAGAGTTTATTAAAGAAAGCTTAAAGTAAGATGAAACAGAAAATTCTGGTCACCCGGCCGATCTTTCCCGATGTAATAGATCGTTTGCGTCAATACTTCGACGTAACGGTCAATGACGGACCCCGGTATACGCCCGCTGAATTGCACGATGCTTTGCTGGATAAAGAAGGGGTATTGGTTGCCGGCGGCGAAAAAGTAGACGCGGACGTGCTGCAGGGGCTTACTCAATTGAAGATGGTTTGCGTATCGGCGGCGGGGTATAACAATGTCGATGTCGCAGCGCTGACGGCGGCGGGCATCATTGGAACCAATTCGCCGGGGCCCGCGGATGAAACGGTTGCCGATTTTACCTGGGGGCTGATGATCGCTACGGCGAGACGCCTGGTCGAGGCCGCGCACTGGGTGGAGCAGGGACAATGGAAAGAGGGGGCTGGCAGTCGTTTCTTTGGGACCAACCTTTATGGCAAGACGCTTGGCATTCTGGGAATGGGTCGGATTGGACAGGCTATTGCAAGACGGGCCGTCGGTTTTCGGATGCCGGTCCTTTACCACAACCGCCGCCGTTTGGATACCGCTTTGGAAAATGACTGCGCCGCTGCCTATCGGACCAAGGAAGCGCTGCTGCAGGAAAGCGACTTTGTGGTATTGGCCATGCCTTATACGAACGGGAATTATCACCTGATCGGAGCTGCGGAGCTGAAGTTGATGCGTCCATCGGCGATGTTGTTCAATATTGCAAGGGGCGGGTTGATCGACGAGGAAGCGCTGGCGGCAGCGCTGAAGGAAGGCAGGCTTGCAGGGGCCGGTATCGATGTCTTCGAAGGCGAGCCATCGATTCATCCGGGGCTCATGGGCTTGCCCAACGCCGTACTGACCCCTCACATAGCAGGCGGAACGGCTGAAACGCAGCACGGACTCGCCGCCCTTGCTGCTGATAATCTGATCGCCGGGCTTGGGCATGGTCCCTTATCCGGAAAGCCCCCTTCGGTATTTAATCCGGAAGTGCTTAAAGAAAAGTAGCATTCAACGATTCGGATGTCTGTTTCATCGATTGCCGTATAATATGAATCCCTGGTCGGCTAACTTGCGGCATCATTCACCTAAAACCTCAGTATATGCGTTCGGCCCTGTTTTCCCGTAAAAGAATAAAGACGGTTATCATCGTGATTATTCTTATCGGGGTGCTTATACAATTATACCGGCCAAAGCTGGATAACCCGCCTGTAACGGCAGACATGCAGGCGGAGCCCGAAGCCAGGGCGATCATAAAGAGAGCCTGTTACGATTGTCATTCGAACGAGACCAGGCTGGCCTGGTTTGACGAGCCCGCGCCTGCTTACTGGCTGGTGGTGAAAGACGTCAGAGAAGGGAGGAAGGTGTTAAACTTTTCGACGTTCGACAGCCTTCCGAAAGCTGCGCAGGCAGCAAAGTGGTTTGAATCGATCATGCAGATCGAGCAGCAGGCAATGCCTTTGGCCTCTTATAAGGCGATGCATTCGGGAGGGAAGGTGTCTGCCGCGGAGTTGGAAGTGTTGAAGAAATACGCGTTGACGCTGGCTTATAAAGCAAAGCCTGATACTGCCCGGACGAGAGCCGCGCTGGACCAGTATGCCACCTGGATGAAGTGCAAACCCGGGGCTCAGACGGCCGTGGACGAATACAACGGCATCGGCTATAAAGAACTGAGCGGCTTCCGTGACTGGAAGGCGGTCAGCACGACGGAGCGGTATGACAATGGGACACTGCGGCTTATTCTGGGGAATGACATTGCTGTTCGTGCGATCAGGAAGGGACATACGAATCCCTGGCCGGATGGGGCGATCTTTGCCAAGATTGCACTGGACCAGTTGCCGGATTCGTCGGGGCTGATCCGTGCAGGCGTCTATCGTCAGGTCGAGTTCATGATCAGGGACAGCCATAAGTATGCATCGAGTTTTGGCTGGGGCTTTGCCCGATGGGTGGGGGGATTGACGCTGAAGCCTTATGGGAAGAATGCATCTTTTGTGAACGAGTGTATGAACTGTCATCGGCCGCTTAAAGCAAATGACTATACCTTTACGATACCGCTGGCGGATACGCTTCGGCTTTTCGATCCAGCTGCGGATGCGAATGCGGCTTCGGACGCGTCCCTGGAAGACGTGGTTGGTAAACCGATGACGGGAAAGGTTATCTCCTGTATGGTGGATAGCAGGAAGGGAACGCAGTCGATCTTATATGGCAATGATAAGGCTGCGGAGGATGCCCGCCAGGGGAAGGAATACGAAGATGGGGCGGTATTGTCGCTGGTCACCTGGGCAGAGCGGGAAGATCCGCATTGGTTTGGCGGGAGGATCCCAAAGGACTTCAGCCAGGTGGAGGTGGTATCCTTTGGTACGAAGCCGGCTTACAAGCTTTATACCGGTTATCCGCTGCGTGAGGCTGAAGCAGATAGTGTGAGGGCGGATCGGCAGATAAAGTTTATGACGGGGATCAGGGCGGCAGTGCTGCCATAGGGCTCGGGGTGACCCCGCTGATGCGATTACACCACGCCTGCAATTAGAGCCGACGACGGTCGCCGCGGGCTGGCCGAGGACATAAAACTTTCAAATGACCTTCGATTTTCGATTACAGGTATTTCATACGGTGGCCCGGCGGCTCAACTTCACCAAGGCGGCGGAAGAGCTGTTTATTACGCAGCCGGCCGTGACCCGGCATATCCATGAGCTCGAGCAGCATTTTAAAGTTTCGCTTTTCGAACGGAATGGTACCCGTATCCGGCTTTCTGATGCGGGTCGTCGCCTGTTGCAGCATACCGAACAGCTGTTTGCGCTTTATCGCAATATGGAATTCGATATGAGCAGTTTGACCGACCGCCAGGAAGGCCGTCTTTTTCTCGGGGGGAGTATGACTACAGCTCCTTATATCTTACCGCCGATCCTGGCCGGATTTCACAGCCGCTATAAGGATGTACAGGTGAGCCTGACCGCGGGTAATACCCAGCAGATCGAGCAGGCCTTGGAGCAGAAGGAGATCGACCTCGGCGTTGTGGAGGGCATCTCCCGGCATGCGGCCATCCGCTATACTGAGTTTATGAAAGACGAGATCGTACTTGTCTGCAATACTGCGCATCCGATGGCGAGGCGGCAATACATCCGTCCGGATGAGCTGCCGCGTATCCCGCTGCTGCTTCGCGAGCCGGGCTCGGGCAGTCTGGAAGTGCTGGCGCATGCGTTAAAGGGGGTGGGTTTGCAGCTTTCGGAGTTGCAGCGCGAGGCCCAGCTCAACAGTACCGAGATGATAAAGGCCTATCTTTTAAATTCTCCCAGCATGGCTTTTTTGTCGGTGCATGCGGTGCTGCGCGAGCTTCAGAACAATGAATGCAGCGTGATCGATGTGAAGGGGCTGCATATAGAGCGGAATTTTTACTTTGCCCGTTTGATGGGCGAGACAACGTCGCTGCCCGATCTTTTTATCAAGTTTGCACAGCATTATAAAAAGGCACGGTAAGGGCTCGGGGGGCGCAGGGCCGCTCCGCCGGGACTTGGCCGCCGGGACAGTCGCTTGCCGAGGCTTTTGCGCCGGTTTCTGGCCTCCGGTGTACGGCTTAGGCTGGCCTTACACTGATCCAGCTGTTGCGCCGGTTTCTGGCCTCCGGTGTGCGGCTTAGGCTGGCCGACACTGATCCAGCTGTTGCGCCGGTTTCTGGCCTCTGGTGTACGGCTTAGGCTGGCCCGACGCTGATCCAGCTGTTGCCGTCGGTTTATGGCCTCTGGTGTGCGGCTTAAGCTGGCCCGACCCCGATCCAGCTGTTGCGCCGCCCGGACGAGGGACGCCCACCGGTACCTTCCGCGAGACCCTTTCATAACTTTTTGTTATCGAGCATAATCAAAAACCATTTCTTTTCGGGGTAGAGATCGGTGAACTTTGTATCATATAAATCAAGAGTCATGGATACAATCAAAGCATTCGACAGGCGGGTCAGGATTAGGGAGATGATCTTTTCGCTGGCCATTCTGGCTTGTCTTACCCCATGGGTATCTGCGCCGATGGCGTTGGTTTTGGGGCTGGTGATCGCTTTTTTTATCGGTCACCCTTTTCTTCATCTCAATCATAAGGCAACACATATCCTTTTGCAGGTATCCGTAGTCGGGCTGGGTTTTGGTATGAATGCGGCGACGGCACTAAAAGCCGGCCGTGAAGGGCTGGTCTTTACGGTTGCTTCGATCGTCGGTACGCTGACGGCGGGACTTTTATTCGGCCGTCTTTTCCGGATCGATCGGAAGACTTCGCTCCTGATCTCGGGCGGAACGGCTATATGCGGGGGGAGTGCGATCGCGGCTTTGTCTCCGGTTATAAAGGCGGAAGAAAGACAAGTGTCTGTGGCGTTGGGCGCGGTCTTTATTCTGAACAGTGTGGCGTTGTTTCTTTTCCCTGCAGTTGGGCATTTGTTGGGATTGACACAGACGCAGTTTGGATTGTGGAGTGCAATTGCGATTCACGATACCAGCTCGGTGGTTGGCGCTGCGGGGAAATATGGTCCTGAGGCGCTGCAGATCGCGACGACCGTCAAACTGGCGAGAGCTTTGTGGATCATACCCGTTTCGCTCCTGGCGGCGGTATTTTTCCAGGGCCGGGGCAGGAAGGCCAGCCGCGCAATGACTCATCCCGCTGAGACACGGCCGGGCGGCGCCATGACTTACGCTGCCGGAAAAGCTAACAGTAACGCTGCCGAAAGGGCTAACAGCAATGCTGACGGAAAGGCTAACAGCAACGATCCCGAAAGGGCTAACAGTAACGCTGCCGAAAGGGCTAACAGTAACGTTGCCGGAAAGGCAAAGATCAGGATTCCCTGGTTCATCGGGCTTTTCGTGGTGGCGATCCTGTTAAACACCTGGTTGCCGATGCCTGCGGTCAGTCACGTGCTGGTGGGGGCTTCACATACCGGTCTGACGCTGACCTTGTTCCTCATCGGCAGCGGCTTATCGCCGGAAGTGGTAAAGAATACGGGTGTCAAGCCCTTGCTGCAGGCCGTGTTGTTGTGGGTGCTGATTTCGGGTTCGACGTTGTGGGTGATCCTCAGTCTTGTAAAGTAGGGCGCTGTAAAGGATATTCCCAATAAAAAAGCTCCGGTTCAACCGGAGCTTTTTCTTTATAGTGCTTCGCTCGACTAGTAGCGATAGTGTTCAGGCTTGTAAGGACCAGCCTTTGGAATACCGAGGTACTCGGACTGAGCGTCGGTCAGTTCATCCAGTTCAACGCCGATCTTGGCGAGGTGGAGACGGGCAACCTTTTCGTCCAGGTGCTTAGGCAGCACATAAACCTTGTTCTCGTACTTGCCGTGGTTTGCCCACAGTTCGATCTGAGCCAGGGTCTGGTTCGAGAAAGAATTACTCATTACGAAAGAGGGGTGACCCGTAGCGCAGCCCAGGTTAACCAGGCGGCCTTCAGCCAGTACGATCACTTCTTTTCCGTCGATGTTGTATACGTCAACCTGGGGCTTGATGGTATCCTTGGTATGACCGTAGTTGGCATTCAGCCATGCCATGTCGATTTCGATATCGAAGTGGCCGATGTTACAAACGATGGCCTTGTCCTTCATCGCGCGGAAATGTTTTTCCGTGATGAGGTCGCGGCAGCCGGAAGCTGTAACGATGATGTCGGCTTCTTTTACGGCGTCTACCATCTTCTTAACGGCGAATCCGTCCATAGCGGCCTGCAGCGCGCAGATGGGATCGATTTCGGTAACGATAACACGGGCGCCGGCGCCTTGCAGAGAAGCGGCTGAACCTTTACCAACGTCACCATAGCTTCCGACAACGGCAACTTTACCCGCCAGCATTACGTCAGTAGCGCGGCGGATAGCGTCGACCAAAGATTCCTTACAACCGTATTTGTTGTCGAATTTAGATTTTGTAACAGAGTCGTTAACGTTGATTGCGGGGATGGGCAGGGTGCCTTTTTCCATACGCTCGTACAGACGGTGAACGCCTGTAGTCGTTTCTTCACTAAGACCCTTGATATTCCGTACCAGTTCGGGGTACTTATCGAATACCATATTGGTCAGGTCACCGCCATCGTCGAGGATCATGTTCAGAGGACGGTCGGTGCTGCCAAAGAACAGCGTTTGTTCGATACACCAATCAGCGTCTTCCAGGGACTGTCCTTTCCACGCAAATACTCCGATGCCCGCAGCGGCGATAGCAGCAGCAGCCTGGTCCTGCGTAGAGAAGATATTACAGCTGCTCCAGCGGACCTCAGCGCCCAGCTCGACCAGGGTTTCGATCAGAACGGCGGTCTGGATGGTCATGTGCAGACATCCGGCGATACGCGCTCCTTTCAGGGGCTTTTGCTTGCCGTATTCAGCGCGGATGGACATCAGTCCGGGCATTTCTGCTTCTGCGAGACGAATCTCTTTACGGCCCCATTCGGCGAGGCTCATATCTGCAACCTTATAAGGGAGCGTCAGATCGATACTTTTCGTTTTCGTTGACATGGAGTAATTTATTTTGGGCAAAGGTATGGTTGTAGAACAAAAATACAGGCAGTAGTAGTAAATTTGGAATAAAGTTGCACTTTTTAATGTTTTACTAGAACAAAAACTTTTAAGGCTATGGAAAAAGGCGAGCAAAAAGAAAAACCGGCTAACGAGCCTGTAGCGCTGGACGAGAAAGACAAGTCTATTTTGCGCCTGCTGCAGGATAACGCCAAGATCACCGTCCGGGAAATTGCTGCACAGGTCCATCTGAGTACGACCCCGGTACATGAGCGGATCCGCCGGCTCGAAGAGACAGGGGTGATCCGGCAATATGCCACGCTGCTGGACCATTCAAAGGTGAAAAAGGGGCTGCTGGCGATCTGTTATGTCTCCTTAAAGGAGCACAACAAGAAATCGGGCGCCAGGTTTATCCGGGTAATTCAGGAGATGCCCGAGATTATGGAGTGCTTTATCATTTCGGGGGAGTTTGATTTTATGCTGAAAGTGGCGGTGGAGAATATGGATGCCTATTATGATTTTCATGTGAACCGGCTGGGTCAGATCGAGAATATCGGGCATGTGCAAAGCACGTTTGTGATGGGAGTGGTGAAACAGTCGCATCAGTTGATATTTTGACCCTGTCCCCCGCGGTGCTGGCTATGTGCTTTTGCGTCAGCCCGCAGCTGCCCGTGCGTCTTCCGCATCGGACTGTGCCTGCCTGTTTGTCGAGTGTTCCGCCTTGGTCGGTTGCTGCTGTCTCCCGCGGTGCTTGCTGTGTGCTTTTGCGTCAGCCCGCAGCTGCCCGTGCGTCTTCCGCACCGGACTATGCCCGCCGGCGTTGTCGATTGTATCGATCCTGTTGAGGAATGCCGGGGGCGCGTTGAACATCGGCGCTTATTTGTACCTTAGGGTGAAATTAAATCGACACATATGTTTGCATACGATACCGTAGCCGAAGCCCTGAAGGGGTTGAAACAAAGAGGATACTCCATCGATTTTAATCTCGAGGCCGACAAGATCTGCTGTACGGATACTCCGCTGCAGCTGACGCCGGAAGAGTTTGAGATCACAGAGTTCTATCGTTTCGAAGGACCGAGCGATCCGGCGGACGAGGCCGTTGTTTATGCGATCGAATCCCGCCATGGCGAAAAAGGTGTACTGGTAACCGGATTTGGCATTTCCGCCGAAGGCATTGGGGAGGCGATGATCGAAAAGCTGGCTGTACGGCATGGATAATTGTCTACATTCGCAGCTGCAAATCTGTTTTTGATGGCTATGCTGATACGCGAGGCCCTGGAGGCCGACATTCCTGTTATTTCCGAGATCTATAACCATGTTATCCGTAATACGACGGCGGTCTATCAGTACAATGAACAGACCCTTGAGATGCGTTATGCCTGGTTTGAAATGAAGAGAAAGGAAAAGTGGCCCGTTTGGGTGGCTGAGGAAGAAGGGCGTGTCATTGGGTTTGCCTCTTATGGTCCCTACCGGCCCTGGGCTGCTTATAAGTACACGGTCGAAAACATGATCCATGTTGCCGAAGATCAGCGCGGGAAGGGTGTTGCGCGGTTACTGATGCAGGAGCTGATCTACACGGCTCGTAAAGAAGGCTATCACACGATCATGTCGGGTATCGATGCGGCAAACGAAGCCAGTATACGACTCCATGCCCGTTTTGGTTTCAAAGAAGTTGGGCTTTTCAGACAGGTAGGGTTTAAGTTTGGCCGCTGGCTGGATCTGACCTTTATGCAGCTGGTGCTGGATACGCCGGCTAATCCTGTGGATGGAGAGGGAGTGCGTTAAGGCTGGCTTTGACGATGATGCGGCGGCTGGCTGGTGTGCTGCTTAGCGCCGTCCTTTAACAATCCCGCCACCACCTTATCGATAGGCAATGTCATCGTGTCTGCGCTGAAGTCGGCCCAATCGACAAACCGAAAGGTTTCCGTCTCTTTTTTCTCTTCGTAGATTTTCAGCTCCCGCTCGTCGAAGTCGAAGGGTTTCGTTCGTAAAGGAACCGTTATCGGCCCCAGCGGCTTTACAAAGTAATAGATCGAGATGATCTGGTATTGCGTATTGAAAGCGGAGATCTGAAAAAAATCCGTTGTATAAAAGTGGTCGGTCACTTCCACGTCAAGGCTCATCTCCTCCATAAACTCCCTTTTCAGACAGTCCCTTGTTCCTTCTCCAAATTCCAATCCTCCGCCGGGAAGCTTGGTGATATAACTGCCGCGGATCAGTACGTCGCTGACAAGCACCTGCTGCTGTTCGTTTATCAGGAGACCGTATACTCTTACGTTAACCATATCAGAACCACTTCTTTTTCATGAAATACCAGCTGATGACGATGGATATACCAACGGACAGCAGGATGGGAATATAAAAAGCGTAATGCGAATCGGAGTAGGGGATGGGCACGTTCATCCCGTAGATGCCCGTAACAAGCGCGGGCAGGGAAAGAATGATCGTGATGGAGGTCAGCCGCTTCAATACATTGTTCATGTTGTTATTGATGATGCTGGCAAACGCGTCAAGGGTGCTGCTCAATATATTGGTGTAGATATTGGCCATTTCAAGGGCTTGGGACATATCTACGGCGAGGTCATCCAGAAACTCTTTTTCTTCATCGTTCAGAGCCAGGAAGTTGGTACGCGCCAGCTTTAGCAGCAGCATTTCATTAGACCGCAGCGCGGTGACAAAATACACCATGCTTTTTTGGATCTTCATTAGCTCGAGCAGCTCTTCGTTGCGGTTGGAAGCGTATAGCTTTTGCTCCATCAGGTTGCGCCGCTGGTTGATCTCTTTGAGGAATTCCAGGTAGGCCTGGGTGATCTTTTCAAAGATCTTCAGCACCATCATATTCTTTTTGTCGGGATGGCGGTTCTGAAAGGTGTTCAGGAATTTTTTGATGGCCCCGTTCTCAAAGGAATTGACGGTAACGATCTGGTTATGGGTGAGGATGATACAGATCGGAATGGTGATATAATACGCGTCGCTTTCATTGAAGGAGTTGTTTTCAGTCGGCGTCTTGATGACGATCAGCTTTACGTTGTCTTCTTCTTCGAAGCGGGCTCTCTCGTCGATATCGAGGGAGTCGGTAAGAAAGTCTAACGGGATGTCCAGTGTATCAGACAGGTTGGTAAACTCCTGCTGTTTCAGGGGCGGCAATACATTTACCCAAGTGCCATTTTCCGGGGTATCAACTTCGACGGTCTGATGATTAACGTTTTTGAAAAACTGGATCATGGGTTAATTTGGAAATGGCTTTGACGACGGCGCAGCAGTTACTGGCAGCGGCAATACCGATTAATTGTCGATGGTCCCTTCGAATACCCTAACGGCGGGGCCGCAAAGCCAGATATTCTCATAAGAGTCTTCGGGTGTTCTGTCGAAACGAACGGTAAGCTTACCGCCTTTGGTAATGACTTTTACATAGTTATAGCCTACTTCGTTGTGGTAGGCTGCCAGCGCGCTGGCGGTGACGCCGGTTCCGCAGGAGAGCGTTTCGTCTTCGACGCCTCTTTCATACGTGCGGACGATGATCTCGTCCGGGCGCCTCTGCTCGACGAAATTGACATTGATGCCTTCTTTGGCAAAATCGCTGTTGTAGCGGATATCATGTCCTTTTTGATAAACGTCTATATCCATCACATCCGATACCATCTTGACATAATGCGGAGATCCCGTATCGAGAGTGACGTCGCCATGGTAGTCATTGATGGACTTTACGTCTTTCATCTTGAGGCTGACAGTGCCGTCGACATCGATCTCCGCCAGGTGGGGGCCGTCTACAGCCAGAAAATTGTATTCCGGTTTCCGGATGCCGAGGTCATAAGCAAACTTGACCAGGCAGCGGCCGCCATTTCCGCACATCGTGCTTTCGCGGCCATCGGAATTATAATATTTCATTTCGAAGTCGTAGGCCGGGTTGGGGTTGAGCAGCATCAGGCCATCTGCGCCGATGCCAAAACGCCGGTCGCAAAGGAACTTTATTCTTTCTATCGTCAGTGCAGTATAGCTCCAGTTGCGATTGTCCAGGATGATGAAGTCGTTGCCGGTCCCCTGATACTTAAAAAACGTCATCTTACTCATATAGAACTCAAAAATAGCGTTAAATCATGAACCTGCCTAGCGGGTGGATGACAGTTCAGCCACCCCGCGGCTGATGGAGGCTCCAACGCGCGATCGACGGGGGCTCCTACGCACGGCCGGAATATGACCCATGTTTGACCGGACTTCCAATACGAGGTCGACGAGAATCGCCGATCACCGCTTGACGGCATTCCTACCCACGCTAGACGCGAATCGCCCACCACCGCTAGACGCGAATCGCGACCACCGCTTGACGGGAATCGCCGGCCTCCGCTTGACGGCATTCCTACCCACGCTAGATGCGAATCGCCGGCCTCTGCCTGACAGGATGCCTACCCGTGGCTGACGGATTTCTGCTGGGCTGCTGCCAGGAGTCAAAACCCTGCTCGTTCATCCGTTGTGCCGCTGACCTGGCTCGTTGACCTGGATTCCCCCGATGATCCGGAGCGTTTCTTCGACGAGATTTTTGACTACCACATTCCCATCCTTGGAAAACTCCTTCTTAACCCGGTTGGCAACGATCGCCGAGAGGCTGAGGCAGGAGTGGCCAAGCATGCGCCCCAGCCCATAAATACATGCTGTCTCCATTTCAAAATTGGTGATGCGGTGCGGGCCATATCCCCAGCCCGTAAGGCGGTCGATCAGATCGGGTTGGCTTAGTCCCAGGCGCAGCATTCTGCCTTGCGGCCCATAAAAGCCGGGACAGGTGACGGTGACGCCCTGGTGAAAGCCGGTGGCAAAATGGCGGAGAAGGGAGCCGCTTGCCGCGCTGATATAAGGTTGAGCCAGTCTGTGGTGCAGCTGTGTATGGGTGGTAAAGGACTGGAGTAATTGTTTTTCTTCGTCGTTCTCCTCGTGGCGGTAGAAATTAAGCAGGTTGTCGATGCCTAGCCCATGCGTTGAAGCAACCCAGCTATCTACGGGTATATCTTTCTGTAAGGAGCCCGAAGTGCCGACCCGGATGATCGTCAGCTGTGTCAACTCCGGTTTTATCGTACGGGTGGTGAAGTCGATATTGGCGAGGGCGTCGAGTTCGTTGAGGACGATATCTATATTATCGGTGCCGATTCCCGTGGAGACGACAGTTATCCGCTTATTGCCGATGCGGCCGGTATGCGACACAAATTCCCGATGCTGGGAGCGGTGCTCGATCGCGTCGAAATAGCCCGATACCAGGCTGACCCGATCGGGATCGCCAACAGTGATAATCGTGCGGGCCAGCTCTTCAGGACGAAGGTCCAGGTGATAGATGGCCCCCCTGCTATTGATAATAAGCTCACTTTCAGCGATAATTTGCATAATTTTTCCTCGTTTTTTTTCTTCTTCATCAAAATTATCTTAATTTTGCACCTGCCCAAAAAAATAAGGACTGTTTCAACACCTTGTTTTGCCAGATGGGCGCTTTTCACTAGCTTGACAAGAAATACATAAGGTTCTGTGGCCGAGTGGCTAGGCTGAGCTCTGCAAAAGCTCCTACAGCGGTTCGAATCCGCTCGGAACCTCAAAATGTGCCACCTTGTTAAAAGACCGCCGATTGGCGGTCTTTTAATTTTATAGAACTCTTGCTCGTGAGCATTGGCTATTGGGTCAGGTTTAATCTGCGGTTCGAAGTACGTCGGGGATGGTTGTGTTACTTTAAAAAGCCATTGAGGTAGCCTGATATGATGTTTGTCTGCGCCATCAGGCTGACATGGCTCTGCGCAGGAACAACTGCCAATTGTGATATTGGCATCGGTGACAAATCAGCAGAAACACCGCCTCCTAATAACTGATACGTTTTCATTAACTCGATTTTATCCAGGCCATCATTGTCGCCCGAGATGAGTAAAACCGGTGCAGTAATTTTCGCGATATTGGAATCACCCATATCGAATGGTGTCCTTGCGAAAGCAAGCATTTGTTCAAGGAACATGGTCCATTTTGTTTTGTCGGGCGCTACAGCATCGTATGCCGCGTGCATAGGAGTATTGGCCAGGTATTCAGGTTTCATACTTTTAAACGCAGCAACTATTTGGGGGAGCCAGCCACTACTTCTATAAGTAGAAGAGATGATCACCAGTTTTCTTACCCGTTTAGGGCTTTGTATGGCCAGCTGGTAAGCCACCTCACCACCAAAACTATAACCTGCAATATCCGCACTGTCGATTTTTAAATGATCCATAACTCCCACTACATCATTCGCCAGGGTAGCAAAGTTTAATTTTCTATCTGAGTAAGGTGTGTGCCCGTGTCCTTGCATTTCAATGGCGATTACCTGCCTGGTTTTTGAAAGCTCGGGTATCAATTGGCCCCAGTTTTCCTCGATGGTCATAAAGGCGCCATGCAATAAAACCAGCGGCTTACCCTCGCCATAAACTTCATAATAAACTTTTAGGCCATTTACGGGCACGTAACCGCTGCCGGCAGGATTATGCTGTTGCCCTTTAGACTTAAATACTCCAAAGAAGAGGAGAGTAATCATCCATACTGCTTTGGTAAACTTATATCCTTTAAATGCTGTTTTCACAATAAGTCATTTAGTGAGTTTGAATTAATTTGACGATACAAAAATCGGACGCATCTCTGAATTCTATGCTGTATAAAAACGACAGGTTTAGGGGTGAATTCCGCCAAAAGCCGATTATTTACAATAAAAGTTAACTATCTCGCAACTTGTCTTCACCCCCCAAATCGGCGGATCATCGTAGCGAAGCGGAGATGATCCGCTCGTTTCCTGAACCGGAAAAAAAATATCCATACAAGTACATAAAGAATTAAAAAAATGTCTTTAACGCTAGATTCTTTTTTTGCTGCTGTTTTGTTGTCGTATTTTTACGACGTCCTTCGCATCACTACCTATCTTATCTCACCGAATACTTCTTAGTTGACGACGCGCGTCCATGAACTGATCCATTTGTCTTTGTTGTCATTTTAAAAATTTTAAACCAATGAGACATTATAAGGATGTTCTTTGGAAGGGTGTATTGCCATGGGTTTTTGATGACCTGTTGCGGTTCGTCTTTCCCGACGCTGATGAGGTCTTTGACTTTGATAAAAAGTATGTATTCCTGGATAAGGAATTGGA
>JAATGQ010000210.1 GCA_015654595.1 Chitinophagales bacterium
GGACGCATCGCTGCAACTGAAACTGGCGTTTTTCTGTTGGTTGTGAATGGTTACATTATCTGCTTTTATTTGCGGCCCGCTGTCGGAGAGGTCAATAGACTGGCCACCAGCCAGGGTCAGGCGGATGTGCTGGGTGAGCACTTTTACATACGGGTGTGCTGAACGCTTTTGCCACCGAAAGTAGCCAACAATAAATCCGGCAGCCAGCGCCGCAGCCAGGCAGGCGCCATAAACCAGTCGCCGGCGTTTTTTCGTGCCGGCTTGCCGGGCCATCTTAACCTCTTGAATAACAGCAGGTATCCCGGTTTCTACATTTGTCTCATTTAAAACTACCTTACCGACCTCCGAATTAGCCACTTGCAACAGGTCTTCATAAATTTTACGGGCAGCGGGATCAGAACGCAGTAGTTCCTGCAGTTCTTCCTCCTTGTCCGCAATAAGCGTACCATTCAGCTTTTCGGCTATCAGAGCAAAAATATCAGCCATAAATCAATCCAGGGCGGTGACAAAAAGATATAATGGCTAAATATAATAATTAACCGGGTAGACGCCAAAAAGGCCGCCCTGAAAAGGGCAGCCTGTTCCATTTATTGTTTTGTTAACCTTGTTTAATAATTTATCTCGCGACCGATAAGACTATCTATTAAAAAGATATTTTATGGTATTAGAAAAATAGCACGTTCCTGTGAAGATGTAGTTGGATTCTATTAAAAAAGAGGAAGGCGTTAGATGACGCCCATCCTGCCCTTATATCCTTAACCGTTCTGCATGTGCGCAGAAGCTCTTTAACCAATGGTCATTATTTTATCCAGAAAGGACTGCATACGTTGAAAGTGCACCCGGCAGGACTGTATAAACTGGTCCATTTCATCGGCTTCTTTATCGCCCCAAGGGCCGCGTCGCGCCGGCTCCAGTAGTTCTACGATATTATTGAGCTGATCTTCCAACGCATCCGGATTACCCATCGCCTGAAAGGCGATTTGTACGTTGAAAAATTGTAGAACGGACAGGCCGGTCCCAGGCATATTATTTTGCGAGAGTATTTCGTGCAACGCTTCCAGCATATCATTAATATCTATCTCCCATCGCAAACTTCTCCATCTATCGTCTTCATCCCATGCATCCATTTCTGTCGACGAATGCATAGATTTAACTATTTTAAATAGCACCTGCCTTAACTGGCTTAAATCGCCCGCATTCCAAAAAAAGTTGACGAACCTACTCAGCTTCTCATATTCAACGAGAATGCTTCCATTGTCATCGGTATCTGGATTACGTGCGTCAGTATCACCATTCATTTCCTCCATAGCAGCATGGGCTATTTTCATGTAGGCAAAGAGGTTGTTAAAAAAATCCAAGAGTTCAAGCCTACGAGGGATCTTCAACTTCCTGGATAAGAAAATATATTGTCTTTGGTCTTCCAATAGTGTCATCCACCCGGGGAATTCAAATACTTCTCTTAACGCGGTTAGTTCGTCCTTCGATATTACTATCTCTGACAGTTGGTTGTTTTCGTTTTCATCCTCTAAGGGTCCTTCTCTTTCGCTATACTTAGCCGTTACTGTTTCGAGATCAAATAACATTTGAGGAGGATCTAAAAATATTTTCACCTGCTCCCTGAATTGAACCGGCCACTCCTGGCCGATAGGTGATTCCAGCGCCAATTTTATGGCTTTTTCCAGATATTCCAAGAATGATTCATATTTTTCTTCACGTGTGAAATCCTCTCTGCCATACGGAATATTGAACGTGCCGAACGCCCATGAAATGGCACTGTACTGATACTTACTAATCGTAATTGGAATCATAAAGTAAATTGTTTAGAATTAACGAAGTCGGTTAAAATGGACAAATATTATTTTCCTGCTTCTCAAACAGCTTTTTTATCTCGCGTTGCAGATCATGCGTAACTTTCAGGTGAAGAAGCAATTCCCGGATGAAGTTATCCATGTCGGCCCATAGATTCTCATGCGGTCCGCTTTCTGGTGTCGGTAATGCAATTGTAAACGCTTTTTTAAGGCGGTTTTCAATCTCCGCTGAATCGTCGAAAGTATCGAACACTTCGTTCAGTTTCGTAGCCGTAGTCATTGATGCGCGCCAATATTCAAACCCTTCTTTTCGGATTCGCCGGAGTCTTTTCCAAAGGCGCCGGGTAAATCTTGTGTATTGCGCCAGTTCATATTGCAGAAATAACAGACCATCGCGGTCATGACCATCCAACTGGCATATTTCATCACTGGTAAAGGCCATCGTTATTAGCTCAAACAACCAATATTCCACTGACGGGTTATGATCGAATTTGACGAATAATTGCCCCAGATTTTTGATCATCTTATTTTCAAGAGGAAGTGTGACCATCTTTTAATATTGTTGTTTTTTTGTTCATGTGTTTTCATTTAAAGAATACTGGCTGATCTGTGAAGCCTTGTCAGTAGTTAATATTTTCCAGGTGCCCCTGATTTTCAGGGACACGGAGCATTTCTTCCAGGCAGTAATTTCCTGCCGGCTCGATATCAGCGATCAACAGGCCAGGGCATACGTCCTCCTGCCGGCGTCCGTACCGGCGTTGGATAAGACAACGTTTAATCATGAGTGTTTGTAAAGGAGAAAACCCTTACATGCGAGAAAAATATTTATTAGGAGAGAGTTTGGAAGGCGGGTTATTCCGGGAGGTCAGTACCGGACTCGTCCGCCAGTATTTTCCTGACCAGTTCAAGGGCGCGGTCTTCGTTTAGGGATTGGAGGTAGTCTTCGTGTTCGGCTATGCGTGTCTTGAATTCTTCGAACAGTTCACGGGCGTAGGCGGATGTTATCAGTAAATTTTGAAGCGTTTCATCGTCTTCTTCGGAGCTAATGCCAGAGTAGTTAAGAATAATGAGCAGGAGCAATTCGTCTTTTTTCATGAGGGGGCTAGGCAGTGTTCCAGAATTTATTTAAAATTGATTTTGCACGTGATAAATGCGTTTCCAATGTTTTAATGCCTATGCCCATCTGCCGGGCTGCATCAGCATACTGTAGTCCTTCCAGGTACACCAGGCGTACCGCTTGTCTACCCTGCGGTGGCAGCTCCGCCAATGCATTTTGAATATCTATCTTCGTATCTATTTGCAGGCTCTGGCTGGCTTCTTCTATTTCCGGTACCTTCAACTCTACCTCACTACTGCTTTTCTTCCATTGCTTCCTGGCTTCATTCTGCGTAACCGTCACCAAGTAGGCGGGCCATGAAGCTATCGTCTGGTAACTCTTCATTTTCCATATTGACAGGAATACGTTGTGCGTAATGTCCATGCAGAGCACGGGATTGTTGGTAACGTGCAATGCCGTGACCTGGACCAATCGATAATATTTCCGCACGAGCATTTCAAAACCCGCTTCTTTTTTGCCGGGATCATTTAGTGCCTCGATAATTTGAGGATCGTCGCTATAATATTCAGGCATAAACTGGATAAGATAATCGGGGTGGTTAATGCTTTGTCGCAATATAAGCCAATTCCGATTAAATTGTTCTCACCCATTTCCATACTGATTATATGAATTAAGTATCAATCCCTTAAATCCTTTTATTTTATATGAATAGTCCCTTCTTTTTTATAAAAGGTTAATCCACTGGTTAAGTTAATGTTTTCCAGAAAGCTATCTACCGGTTCGTCGCGGTGGATCGTTCCCGTTAACCGGGTGGTGCTCAAGTCGGCCTTATCCAGCACCACCTCTATGCCATACCAACGTGTCAATGCCCGGCATAGATCGATGAGAGGGGTGTTATGATAATAATAAAGGCCGTCCTTCCAGCTCAATATTCTGTCGTCATAGCGGGCCACCTGCAGAGCTGTTCCCTGTATCGTATAAGTTGCAGCATAGCCGGGGCGAAGCACCGCCGCATCACTACTGGCGTCCACTTTCACGGCGCCGGTTATCAGGGCCACTTTGACCTGGTTGTCATAGGTATTTATATTGAAAGAAGTGCCCATGACGAGCACTTCTCCTTTGGGAAGATGAACAATGAATGGATGGCTGACGTTCTTTGCTACTTCTACATAAGCTTCGCCACTGATGGCGATTTCCCGTGTCTCGCCTGAAAAAACAGTGGGAAAGGTGACGGTACTGGCAGAGTTTACGAATACTACCGTTCCATCCGGAAGATGTAACTGGTAGAATTTGCCGGCGGGTACGGTCAGCACCGCCGTCTCTGCCTTTTCGATATTGGTTTTCACGGATACTACTTTTTGCCGGGCGCTCACCTGCACATTACCTACTGTCTGTTGCTGATCCCCGGAAAGATCCAGGATCGATTGGCCCAGTTTTAATTGCACTGTATTGTCTTTCAACGCCAGTGCCCGGGGCTGGATATTTTGCCGGGGAACATTTAAAAACCAAATCATCAGGCCTATGGTAATTACGGCGGCGGCCATAATCGTTAGCCGCTTAAAATAAATGATCCGCTTTTGCCGTTGGGCATAGGCGCACATGGAGGATGTTGGCAACCGGGACGGTAATTCCGCCATCAGGCGCTTTACTTCCGGGCGATTAAATTCTTCCAGGAGCTGTTCCCATAATTGCTTAACAGACTGATCTTTAACGATTTGGTCCTGTAGCCAAGCCTCCTCCTCGGGAGTCGTATCGTTATTGATGTGCCTGATAATTAATGGGGTTATATCGTTCTCGTGATGGGTCTGCATAAATGAACTACTGTAAGTAATACGATGGTTAATGTAAAAGGTCATTGCCTTTTCCTAAAATAGTTATAATAATGGCTTTGGCCGCCTGCCTGGCCTTGCTCACCCGGTTCTTGGCCGAGCCGTATTCAATACCCAGCTCATCCGCAATTTCCTTATTGGACTTGTCCTCCAGATAAGACAATGTAAATGCTGTCCGGTCGGCGGGAGACAGCTTTTCAAGTGTGTGGGATATAATGGTTCTCGTCTCCTTGTCCTCCATAGGAAGCGTCTCATCTATTATGTTATACTGCTTATGATAGGAATAGCCTTGCTGGCCGGAAGAAAGGCGCTCTGTCTTTCTGAATTCATCCAGGCAGCGGTGTTTGGTCATAATAGATAACAGCGGCCCCAGGTTCTCCGCGTCCGGCCGCAGGTTGCTCCTATCCCGCCATAGCTTCATAAAAACTTCCTGGGTGACATCCTCGGCCAGCGTGTGATTTTTTAATAAATGCAAAGCGTACGCGAATACATGGGTGCGATGCTGCTCATATAGCCTGGCAAAGGCGGCAGGGTCGCCTTTTCTTACTTTTTCTATGAGTTCTTTTGCATTCATTTTCTTATCCTTACAGATATAATATTTAACCCTGCCAGCGGCATGCCAATCCAATTTAGGTCTAAGATTTATGGGAAATGTTAACGCGTTGTAAATCGGCTGGCAATAGGTGCATTATTTTGCGCAAGATACAACTCCCTTCTCCAATTGAGCACTGCTTTTAATTTTTTAAAATTAGATTTTTAAAAGGGCTATTAATTGTAAAATGTCGAATTAGATAAAAAAATTACCCTTTTGATAAAAAAATTGCTTTTCTGGTGTTACTATTTTTCATTTTGATCGTATAGTTTAATAGTGGAATGATATAAGAAGTTAACGGGTAGTTAACTGTTGTCTATAGTAAGTTGCGTGTTTCCTAGTTCGAGTTGTCATTGATGCTAAACGAGTCTCTTTTTGAGGAAAGATTTAAGATAAGGGCCTGTAAAATTTTAACTGATCTGATGGTCGCCGATCCATCCTGATCGTCTTTGGGTTCCCAGCCGGAGAACCCAAAGGCAAAGCATAAAAAAACTTCGGGGTCAGTGAAACCCCCAAGGGATAAAATAAAAAAGAAGGTTCGTAGTTACCAGGCAGCCATTTAGAGACACAACAAATAAGAAGCCATACCAAATTTAACAGGATTGTCATGCATTGGAAATTCATCATTGTTCGCTGTGCTATGTCTATTACCCTTGCCTTTTTTTTAAAAGAGGCAAATGCCCAAGTTGGCCATACCATAAAAAAAACCGCCATTCAACCGCTCACCGTAGGCGATAGCCTGCCGGTGGATTTATTTATCAATAAAACGATCGGATATAAGTCCCGCCGGGTGAACTTATCGGACCCGGCCTTCCGGGATAAAGTAATTCTGCTGGATTTCTTTGGCACCTGGTGCCCTGGCTGCATAGAAGCACTGCCTGCACTGGACTCCCTTAACCGGGCCGATTCTTCCATGCTGGCTGTTATCGTCGTTACGGATGAAAAGGAAGAAAAGGTACGCGCTTTCTGGAAAAAAAATCCGCTGGTAAACTTAAAAAATATTCAACTTCCCGTTGCTGTTGAAGACACTGTCCTTTCCAGCTATTTCCCGCATTTTATTGTACCTCACGAAGTATGGATACGCAACGGCGTAGTCTTAGCTATCACCACCCCCGAGTTTGTTAGCTCCAACAATATTAAAAAGGCGTATGCCGGCGAACGCTTCGACTGGCCGGTTAAAAAAGACATCATAGGCTTTGACCGGAAAAAGCCGGTATTTGAAATGGCGCAAGGCTCGCCGATCCCCATTGGCTATTCAGCCCTTACCAGTTACATTAATGGGGTGCCCTATGTGAATGCCGGATTTGTACGAGACAGTGCCCGAAAGATGCTGCGGGTATATGCGATCAATTTTTCTATCATTGATCTTTACACTATGGCGGTTGGAGAGCAATTGCTTTCCAACCATCTTCCTATTAAAAAAAGCCTGATATTAGAAACCACGGATTCCGCCCGGTTCTTTAAACCGGCTGCTATGTATCGCAGCGTTTGGGAACCGAACCATGAATTTACCTATGAGTCCACTTTTCCAATTAAAACATCTGATAAGGAAGCCAAAGAAAAAATGATCGCGGACATCAATTCTTATCTGCGGCTGGATGCGGGTATTCAGCGAAAAAGCGTGGAATGCCTGCTGCTGCAAAAAATGGACACGGCCCGGTTGCCGCCTGCGGCTCCCGACGGGCCGTGGACGGTGGAGCTAAGCGCGCGTTTTCCGTATAAGCGTATAGCCAATGCGCGCATCAGTACGCTGGCAGACGCATTGAATGAGTTGCCTGGCTTGCCGCCGGTGGTTGATGAAACCGGCATTACTGACAATGTTTCACTGGATTTAAGCAATATTGATTTGTCCAATATCGATGCACTGAATGCTGTACTAAAACCTTATGGATTGATCGTGCGTAAAGGAGAAAGAACGTTTAACATGCTGGTGATTTCAGAAAAAGATAGTATGGATACCAATACTGTTACGATTTCCTGCTTAATCCATTACTGATGTAAAACCTGATTGAAAAACTGCTCCGAGGGCAGCTTTCAGGATTGCTTTGCCTATGAAAAAGCACCAGAGGGAACGCAGGGCCAGGAACCGGATTAAAAGTAAGCTTCTGGTAGTGAAATAGTCAAATACCGTGTCACCAATTTTCATTAATTTAAAATACAATAGTGGGCTTATGAAAAAAGTTTACCAGTTATCCCGGCGCTCTGTAGCACTATCTCTTATTTTATTAACCCTAACGGCCTCGTTATCCGCCGATGGCCAAACAGCCGGCGGGGGAAAGAAAGTGAGTTTGCAATACAAAAACCTGTCAAAAAAAGACCTGATGGATGTAATCACCCAACAAACCGGCTATGAATTTCAGTACAACAATGAAATTGTTGATGACAAAACGCAGGCTTCGGTAAGCTACCATGGCCCTATAACTGAACAGGCGCTGCATCGCTTATTGGGTGCAGCATACGACTACAAAATAACCGGCAATAAGATTTATATACTATCCCGAAAACAGACACCTGCTACTAACCGGGCCAGTCCCCCTGGTGATTCGGCCGTCAATGTAACGGGACTTATCCAAACCGAGAAGGGCGAAGCCATACCAGGTGCAACGGTTGCTGTTGTGGGTACTAAGAACGGCGCTATCACGGATCAGATAGGGGTGTTCCGAATTTTCAATGTCCGCCCCGGCTCCCAACTACTCATAACGAGTGTTGGTTTTGAAGACAAAACCCTGGACGTGGGCAACGGGGAATTGGGAAAGATTGCCCTGTCGGTATCGGTCAACCAGATGCAGGGCGTGGACGTGGTTTCGAATGGGTACCAGGTGTTGTCAAAGGAAAGAGGAACAGCCTCATTCGATAAAATCGGGCAGCAGCTCATAGAGCGAAAAATAAGCAGTGACATCGTGA
>JAATGQ010000121.1 GCA_015654595.1 Chitinophagales bacterium
CCCTGGCGCAGGACAAGGTCAATTCGCTGGAAGCATTGGCCTAGGTTAGGTTCCTTTGCCGCAAGCATTTGCCTAAGTTCCTTTGCTGGAAGCATGGCCTAAGTGCCTTTGCCGCGGGCCGCAGATTTTCGCCCGGATCGCAGCTTAAGCGCCGCAATGTTCAGCTGCCGTGTTCTAGTTCATCATCTTTACCACCAGTTCCTTCAGCAGCGAAGCATCCTCGACGCCGGTACTTCCGACACCCAGACTCTTCAGGTTATAGGCATGCAGCAGCAGCAGCCCGTTTTCGATCCCTTCATAGTTGTAATTGCGGACCGCAGCGAGATAGTCCTTTACAAAAAATGGATTCACGCCGATAGCAGCCGCAACCCCCTTCTCGTCTCTTGCCTGCTGTCCGAAGATCATATACGCCTTGCTGAAGAAATTATAGATAGAAGGCAGGATCAGCTGGATGGGCGCGGCCTTTGGATTGCTTTCAAAATACTGGATGATCCGGATCGCCTTGACCCTGTCCTTTTTGGCGAAAGCATCCTGTAATTCAAATACATTGTATTCTTTGCTGACACCTACATACCGCTCGATATCATCTTCTGAGATCGCCTTTCTTCCCGCCAGGTTGACCAGCAATTTTTCGATCTCATTGTTGATCCGGCTGAGATCATTTCCTATATGGTCGACCAGCAACAGCAACGCCTTTTGCGAGATCTCATACCCTTTGGAGCGGATCAGTTCGCTGGTCCAGTCGGGCAGCTGGTTGTCGTACAATTTTTTCGTCGTATACAGTTCCGCCTTTTCTTTCAGCATCTTCGCCAGCTTGCTGCGGCCATCAACCTTCTTTTCTTTATAGGCAACCACAAAGATCGTCGAGGGCATCGGCTTCTCGATATAGGCCTCCAGCTTATCGATGTCCCGCATCTGCTGCGCCTCCTTTAAGAGCACAACCTGCCGCTCAGAAAACATCGGATAACGCCGCGCTGCGTTGATCACGGCCGCCCAGTCTGCGTCCTTGCCGTAAAAAACGGTCAGGTTAAAACCGGCTTCGGCATCGGACAATATGTTATGCTCCGCATAGTTCACCAATTGGTCGATGTAAAACTCTTCCTCCCCCTCCAGCCAATAGACGGGCTTAAATTTGCCTTTTTTCCAGTCACCGAGGATCTTTTCAACGGACATGTTACCTGTTTTAAGTAGGGCAAACTTACATAAATCTTTATAAATCAGGCTATCAACACAATAAAATGATTTTGGCACGGTTTTAGAATTTCAGTAGGACGTGGCCGAATACGGTGAGTGAATTCGGAGAAACAATTTAATAAACGAAAAACATAAGCTATGAGCACGACAACCAATTATCCCTCAGCAACACCACAGAGTCAACCTCCTAAGAAGGATTACAAGAACCTGGTCATCGGCCTTCTGGCTGCTGGTTTTCTTGGAACCTGGGGTTATCTGCTGTGGAATAACAACAAACAGGAACAAACTCAGGCACAACAGCAAACTCAAATTGCTAAGGTAACTGACGAGAAAGGACAACTTCAGAAAAACTTCGATGACGCCCTTGTAAGACTGGATTCTCTTACCGGCACAAATAACAAACTGACTTCTCAGCTCAACGAAGGCAACGGCCAGATCGCCAAGCTGAAGACCCAGATCCGGGACATCCTCCACAAGGAGCGTATCACTGTCGCTGAAAAGCAAAAAGCCGAATCGCTGATCAAGGAACTGAACGACAAGATCGGAAACCTTGAACAACAGGTTGCACAGCTGACCCAGGACAACCAGCAGCTGACTGCCGATAAGCAGCAGCTGACTGCCGACAAGGACAAACTGACTTCTGACCTGTCTACTACCAATGCCGCTAAGCAGGATCTTGAAAAGAAGGTAGACGTTGCTTCTACGCTGAACGCCTCGAACATCACTGTCACTCCGATGCACGAAAAGAAGGATGGCAAGGACAAGGAAACAACCACAGCCAAGCGCGTAAACAAGCTGGTTATCGCCTTTGACGTAGCAAACCGTATCGCTACAACCGGCCAGACAGATATCTATGTCTGCATCACTGGTCCCGATGGCAAGCCCATCTCTGTTCCAGCACTGGGTTCCGGCACCTTCACTACGCGTGAAGACGGCGACAAGGTTTACACAGCCAAAGTACCTGTAGACTTCGAAGCTGGCAAGACCAAGCCTGTGCAATTTGCCTGGAAGCAAAACAGCGAATTTGTTCGCGGAAACTACAAGATCGAAATCTATCACAATGGATTCAAGATCGGTGAAGGAACACGTGAACTGAAGAAGGGCGGCTTGTTTAGCTAGTTGAATAATAAATGCAAAAATAGCCGGGATAATTATCCCGGCTATTTTTTTTACCCTACAACAATGCCCGAAGCGAAGCCCGGCCCGTGTGCACCACATTCGTCTCCCCTGCCTTTCTTCCCTCATACTGCAGGCTTATTTCCAGACTGCTACCCAGCTTTTTGGTAAAGTCGATATTCCAGAGATAGTTCTTGCCAATCGAAAGCCCCTCCAGGATCGTGTAAGCTACCGCCGAAGTTGTGCTGGCCTGGCCATCCTTTGCGGTATAAGAGATCGTACTCAGCGTAAATTTTCCCTGTATGGAAGTGCTTTGAAGGATGTTGTATTTGAAATCTGTATTCAGCGACCCGGCCGAATATTTCTGTCCTCCCCATTCTTCCGCATTTTGTTTATACGCCAGCTTATATCCCAGCCCGATCCTCAGATTGGACCTCCGGGTATAGGTCAGATTGGGCTCGACAGAGAACTGCTTCAGACTATAGTTACTGCTGTCGAAATTGGAACTGGAGTTATTCAGCAAATTGGTCCCCTGCCGGATCGTAGAACTAAAAGCAAGCGCCTTACTCCAGTTCAACCTTGTCCGCAAAGACCATTCATTGACCTGTTGTCTTTCCAGACCGTAGGTCAACAGGTTCTTGGAGCTGTTGCGGGTGTTGCTCAGATCAAACCCCCATTTAGGATCCATACGGTTATAAGAAAGGGTGTTCACAAACACCTCCGACTGGGTGAGCAGCGCGGTATCGGCCAGAGGCGCCCCCAGGGGATTCCAGTCGATAATGCCCTGCGCTTCCTGTTTTTGGGTCAACTGTAAAGAGGATTGCAGGATAGTCCGGTACAATAATTTTTTAAGCCCTTTGCTTTTTGGCGAGAGCAAGGTTTTTGGCGTAAGCGTCACACTATAGTTGAGCGTGACATAATTGGTCCGGATATAAACATCGGAAGGGGTATATACTCTTATATATTGTGCCTGATCGGCGAACTGCGCCAGCACAAATTCGCTCAGCTGCTGGATCCCATCGTTATTGTAATCGATCCAGGCGTATTGCCCTGTTCCCGCCGGCACCTGCAGATAGGTAAAGTTCAGCTTCTGCTGCTGGCCCGAACCCACTTCATATAGCGCGTTCCCCTTTAACAGCCCCCTCCATTCGTTGACCATATATTCGGCCCTTCCCAATACGCTGTTGTCCGCGGTCTGCGTTGTCAGCATACTGTCGACGATCTTTAATTGACGATAGGAGACGTTGATATGAAACTGATGACGTTTGTTCTTTAAAAAATCGGCCGTCAGGCTAAAGGTATGGCTCTTGTCTCCCAAACCAAGATTACGCCCGTTAGCATAAGCATTGTCACGGGTCGAATAGCTCATCCCCCAATGATTGGGCAGGTTTTCAGGCGATTTCAGATAGGCTGTCCAGGTATGGAACGCATAGCTGCCCGCCGCCACAGTATCTGCCGATTTGTCTTTCTGCTCGTTGTGCTCCAGCGAATACGAAACCCCGACCATATAGTTCTTCAGGAAAGATAGTTTTTTGGAAACGTCAACGGAAGGCCGCAAATAAATTCCGGAAAAGTTATTGCTGTCGCTGGTCGTCAGACTGACCTGGTCATTGATCGTCCACCCCTTATAGGTCTGATGATGCACAAGAGTATTCTGCATACCGGTAAAACCATCCCCGCGCTCATAACGGGACACGTCATATTTGACAGAATTTGCTTTTTTATCGCTGAGTAAAAAACTGGCGCTGTACAACTTCTCATCCGCCGGATTTATATAAAGCCCCAGTCCCCAGTCACGCGTAAACTCTACCGACCGAAGCCGCTCGATGGGATTAAAATTCTTCTGAACATACTCAAATCCAAGCCCCGTCGTCAATTTCAATCCTTTGGCGGTATCCAGAGAAGCGACATTCTTGAATGCCGTCTTCAGTGCATAGCCGTCGTCATTCGCCTTGTCGATCGATGACAGGGTGTTGATATCATAGTGGCTTTTGGCAACCTCTGCCGTTATCATCGTATTCTTATTGATCTTATAGTCCGCCCCCACGCTTATGATCGTCTGCGTCTTTGGCGTTACCAGGAACTCCGCCGCCTCATAGGTTCCCTGCATTATCCCATTGACCGGCGCCACCCAGGTATAAATATTTCCATTGACGCCGTTGAGATTCAGGATATAATTGCCATACCCCTGCCCCACATTGGCAAAGGAAAGGTTGTAAAGGGTCTGCGTCGCATCGGTGGAAAAGACAAAGGCCGAATCATGAACCACTACCCCTGCCGCATTTGTATAGGTGGTGTCCACCCGTCTGTACAGGATCTTACCCGCCGCAAAGGTATCGATAGCCGCCACGGGATAATAGGCGTGCGCGATGCTGTCGCCCAGTTTTGACAGGAATTTTGTCTCATCGGTCGTCAGACTCTGATCGATCGGCGAATTGCGGGAATCGCTGTTGCTGAACAAACCGACGCGCACTTTCAACTTGTCGTTAAAGGCGGCCTCGTCAAACGCATAGAGATTTACGTTGAGATAATTCCGGTCCGCATATTCGAACTCTACCTGGATACGCACATCCTGGGTTATCATGCGGTTTGCCGTAAACGTTACCTCGGCCGTATTATAGTTGATCGTATAGTCGGCATTTTCTCCTCTTTGCATCAATATCCCGTCGATATAGACCTTTTCGGTACCGGCCAACACGATAAAATAGGTCTCCTGGTTTGCGCCTTGCAGCTTGTATGGTCCCTGGTTCCCTTCCTGGCCTTCGAAAATGTTACGGGTGAATTTTCCCTTGGCGATGGCAGCGCTGACAAGGGTCTTGTTAGAACCTTTGTCGCCCAGGGGTGTGGTGGTTTCAAAGGAGGCGCCTTCCAGCCTCTTGTAAAAATTCAGAAAATACATCTGATTCTGTCGAAGGTCTATATCTCCCATGGTCAGCGCCCAGTTCTTTTTCTTGAACTGCAGAAAGATCTTATCGAATTCATTCAGATCCGCAGTCGTCCCATCGGGCTGTATCGGAATATTGTTGTCCGTAATGGCCGCAGAGATCTCTATGCTATCCGCCAGATAGCCGCTGATCTGGAGGTTCAGGTTCGAGGTCACGACAGCATCCTGGCTGTTTCCAAAACTGATGCTTCGGCCAAAGCTTCCATTATAGGAGATATTGCCGAAATTGAAGAAGTTGTCGACATTCTGCCCCTGCTGCTGTTTTTCGTAAGGGCGAACCAGGAAGTAGTTTTGAATGCTGTCATAGTTAAAGCGGCGGGCTACAGCATTCATTCTGTTGGGAAATGCGCGGTAATAGATCATCACACTGTCCTGCGTCGGCGGCGGATGTCTCCATACGAGCGTGGCATTGACCCAGTCCAGCAGATAGTCGCTGTCAGGGACATCCTTTATAAAGGCTGAACCGGGGATGATGCTCAGCGAGTCGAGGGATATCTTTCCGCCGCTGACGGGGATATATTTCCGGTGCAGATTGGACAATACGGGTGGGCTGTTACGGGCGTTCCGCCGATCAGCCGGAGCCGCCGGCCTTCCTTTAGTGGTTGGCGCGCCGCCGCCCGAACTTCCAGCCGTCCCCATCGAAGGGCTATAGCCGGGGCTTTGTGACTGGCGCGCGGTGGGCACACCTTGATTCACCCCCGTAGCGGCATTGGCCCGGGCTGCGGACAACTGCGCGTCAAGCTGGGTTTTCAGGGAATCGGCCGAACCGGCGGGACTGGCGTTCAACGAATCGATCTGATGCAGGAGTGCCCTGGCAGAAAGAACGGTATCGGCTTTTTGAAGGGAATCGTAGACCCGGCGAACGCTGTCCGATAACCGCCGGAGCGAGTCGGGCAAAACCAGGGTGTCGGTGGTCCGGATCACGATCCGCGCCGGCCGGAAATCCACATGGACCGCGCTGTCGTGATGAGCCGTGTCGACGGGCTGATGCGATGCACTGTCGCGGCGAAGGGTGTCGGGGGGGGCGCGGCGCAATGTGCTGTCCCGATGGGTGGTGTCAGGCGCCGCGGGCCGGGTCGTATCCCGGACAGTCGTATCGTGGGTGTAAGGAAAAAAAGAAATCTGCCCAGGTTGTGACGGCCACGCGTCTGCCGCAAGCAGGACGCCACTGCATATCAGAAGAAGTATAAGCAGCCTTTTGATCAACAACCGAGGTTTTTCATAAAATGCTTAAAAATAGGAATTATTGTATCAAATAAGACGAAATCAGCAAGTTAGGGGTTGTTTGGCCGGTGTTAATATTTCTTTAACAGACAAACCCCGGAAGGCGGGTACCAACCGGGGTTTGCATATAAGATCAGAATGGAGGCTTATGGATACATTTCCTCCCGAAGCTGCTTTACGCGCGCGTCTTCCAGATACTCGTCGAAGGACATCAGCCGATCGATAATGCCGGTGGGCGTCAGTTCGATTACCCGGTTGGCCACGGTTTGGAGGAAGGTATGGTCATGGGAGGTCAACAATACGATCCCCTTGAAGTTCGTCATACTTTCGTTGAAGGCCTGGATGGATTCCAGGTCGAGGTGGTTGGTCGGCTCGTCGAGGATGATCACATTGGGATCCTGCAGCATCATCCGGCTCAGCATACAACGCACTTTTTCGCCTCCGGAAAGAACGTTGGTATTCTTCAATACTTCATCTCCGCTAAACAGCATCTTTCCAAGGAAACCACGCAGGAAGGGCTCATCCACGTCGGTCACGTGAGGCGGAACGAACTGCCGGAGCCAATCCATCAGATTGATCTGCTGTCCGTCAAAATATTCGGAGTTATCGTTTGGCAGATAAGCCTTGGTAACGGTAGTACCCCATTCGTATTTGCCTTCGTCCGGTGTCAATTGACCGTTGATCAGGTTAAAGAAGCTGGTCAGGGCCAGGTGGTCCTTGCTGACAAAAGCAATTTTATCGCCCTTATTGACGCTGAAGGAGACATTGGAAAACAGCACCCTGCCGTCCTCTGTTTTCTTGGACAGCTTCTCGATATTGAGGATCTGGTTCCCGACTTCGCGCAATTGCTTGAAGATGATACCCGGATAACGACGGTTGGAAGGCTCGATCTCTTCGATCGTGAGCTTTTCCAATGCCTTCTTACGCGAAGTCGCCTGTTTGGATTTACTCGCATTCGCCGAAAAGCGGGCGATGAAGTCCAGCAGCGCCGCCCTCTTCTCCTCATTCTTCTTGTTCTTATCCGACATCTGGCGGGCCATCAGCTGCGATGACTCATACCAGAAGGTATAGTTACCGGTAAAGATCTTGATCTTCTGACGGTCGACGTCTGCGACGTGTGTACAGACGGCGTCCAGAAAGTGACGGTCGTGCGATACGACAATTACGATATTCTCGTACTCGGCCAGGAAGTTTTCGAGCCAGTTGATGGTCTCTACGTCCAGGTCATTGGTAGGTTCGTCCAATATCAGGATGTCGGGATTGCCGAACAGCGCCTGTGCCAGCAGTACGCGTACTTTCAGGGCACCGGGCAGCTCCTTCATGAGGGAGCCGTGCAGCGCTTCTTTTACACCAAGATCGCTGAGCATAGCCGCAGCGTCGCTTTCCGCTGTATAACCGCCCATTTCTCCAAACTCGCCCTCCAATTCGCCGGCACGGATACCGTCTTCTTCGGTAAAGTCAGCCTTGGCATAGATGGTATCGCGCTCCAGCATGATCTCCCACATTTTCTTGTGGCCCATCAATACGGTATGCAGCACAGTATTTTCGTCAAAAGCAAAGTGGTTCTGATTGAGCACGGCCATACGCTCTCCGGGCGTGATTTCCACAGTGCCTTTGGAGGGCTCGATATCGCCCGACAGGATCTTCAGGAAGGTAGACTTCCCTGCCCCGTTGGCGCCGATAACTCCATAACAATTGCCTTTGTTGAAAGTAAGGTTGACTTCATCGAATAAAACCCTTTTACCAAAAGAAAGGGTGACGTTGTTCACTCTGATCATGGGCGCAAAGGTAATAAATAAAAAAGAGGCTGTCTATACAGCCTCTTTTTTATTTATGCGTTTTTCGTTTACTTGTCTATCGTCAGTCCCGCACGACCGTACTCGGCATTGAGACGAGCGATATTCGTGATCGAGATCTCTTTGGGGCAGACGGCCTCGCAGGCGCCGGTAGCCGTACAGCTGCCAAAGCCTTCTTTGTCCATCTGCGCGATCATATCCAGCGCGCGCGACTTGCGTTCGGGATTCCCCTGGGGCACCAGCGCCAGGTGAGAAACCTTGGCCGATAAGAACAACAGGGCGGAGCTGTTCTTACAAGCTGCCACACAGGCTCCGCAGCCGATACAAGCCGCAGCCGCAAAGGCCGCATCCGCATCATCTTTTGGAATCAGCGTGGCATTGGCATCTACCGCATTGCCTGTGTTGACGGAAATATATCCTCCAGCCTGGATGATCCGGTCAAAAGCGCTGCGATCGACAACCAGGTCTTTCACCACCGGGAAAGCGTTTGCTCTCCAGGGTTCGACCACGATGGTATCGCCATCTTTGAATGCGCGCATGTGCAGCTGGCAGGTTGTCGTACCTTCCCAGGGACCGTGCGGACGGCCATTGATATACATGGAACACATACCACAAATACCCTCCCGGCAGTCATGGTCAAAAGCAATAGGATCTTTTCCTTCATGCACCAGCCGCTCGTTCAGAACATCGATCATTTCAAGGAAAGACATTTCCGACGAGATGCCGTTGACCGTATAGGTTTCGAAACCGCCTTTGTCTTTTTTATTTTTTTGCCTCCAGACCTTAAGGGTGAGGTTCATTGTATAGTGTTCCATAAAATATTCTTTCTAGTACAACTTTTGTTTTCAAATAAATATCTAATCTTCGGATCCAGTGACCTGGCTGCAACGATCGACCCTCGCGTCGGTCCACGCTTAGCCAGCAATTGCTATTTGTAGCTTCTCTGGGTCGGGTGGGCCACTTCGAATTCCAGTTTTTCCTTGTGCAGTTCCCACTGGCTGTCCCCCTTGTATTCCCAGGCAGCGACAAAACTGAAGTTCTCGTCATCGCGCTGCGCTTCGCCATCTGGCGTCTGCATCTCTTCGCGGAAGTGACCGCCGCAGCTCTCTCTGCGCTGCAGTGCGTCCTGGCACATCAGTTCGCCCAGCTCGATAAAGTCGGCAACACGGCCAGCCTTGTCCAGCTCGGGGTTGAATTCGTTGATATCACCAGTCACCCGGAGGTCGCGCCAGAATTCGGCTTTCAACGCACGGATCTCTTCGATCGCCTCCTTGAGACCGGCTTCGTTACGCGCCATGCCGCATTTGTCCCACATGATCTTGCCAAGACGCTTGTGGAAGCTCTCTGGGCTCTGGGAGCCATTGATATTTTTCAGCGTGCTGAGTCTGTCCGCAACCGCCTTTTCTGCTGCTACGAACGCCGGATCCGAAGTCGGAATCGGCTTTGTACGGATCTCATTGGCGAGATAGTTTCCGATCGTGTAGGGGATAACGAAGTATCCATCGGCCAGCCCCTGCATCAGGGCAGAAGCCCCAAGACGGTTAGCGCCGTGGTCGCTGAAGTTTGCTTCACCAAGGGAGTACAGACCGGGAACGGAAGTCATCAGCTCATAGTCAACCCAAAGACCGCCCATAGTATAGTGAACGGCTGGATAGATCCTCATCGGCACGCTATAGGGGTCCTCACCCGTGATCTTGGCGTACATATCGAAAAGGTTGCCGTACTTTTCTTTTACGACTGCCACGCCATGCTCGCGGATGACAGCAGCAGAAGGCTGGTCGATACCGTGTTTGCGGCATTCGATCTTACCATAACGCTCGATCGCCGACTCGTAATCGAGATAAACCGCCTGTTTGGAAGAACCAACGCCGTAACCGGCATCGCAACGCTCTTTTGCAGCGCGGGAGGCCACGTCACGCGGAACCAGGTTACCAAAGGCAGGATATCTTCTTTCCAGGTAATAATCTCTTTCTTCTTCCGGTATCTCGTTGGGTTTGCGTGTGTCGTTCTGTTTCTTTGGCACCCAGATACGACCGTCGTTACGAAGCGACTCCGACATCAGGGTCAGTTTGGACTGGTGGTCGCCCGTTACCGGGATACAGGTCGGGTGGATCTGCGTAAAGCAGGGGTTGCCAAAGTAGGCGCCCTGTTTGTGCGCTTTCCAGGCGGCTGTCACATTGCTGCCCATCGCATTCGTGGACAGATAGAAGACGTTGCCGTATCCGCCGCTGCAGATCAGGACCGCATGGCCGAAGTGACGTTCCAGCTCCCCGGTGATCAGGTTACGGGCGATGATCCCGCGTGCTTTTCCGTCGATCTTTACGATCTCCAGCATCTCATGACGGGAGTAGTTCTCGACATTCCCCAGCGCAATCTGTCTTTCGAGGGACTGATACGCGCCGATCAGCAGCTGCTGGCCGGTCTGGCCAGCCGCGTAGAAGGTACGCTGTACCTGGGTACCGCCAAAAGAACGGTTGCTCAGCAAACCGCCGTACTCACGGGCAAAAGGCACGCCCTGCGCGACACACTGGTCGATAATGCTTGCGCTGACCTCCGCAAGACGATGTACGTTGGCTTCACGGGCCCGGTAGTCACCTCCCTTGATCGTATCATAAAAAAGGCGGAAGACGCTGTCCCCGTCATTCTGATAGTTCTTGGCGGCGTTGATCCCCCCCTGAGCCGCGATGCTATGCGCACGGCGCGGAGAATCCTGAAAACAAAAAGTCTTGACCTTATACCCCAGCTCGCCCAGCGAAGCAGCGGCGGAGGCGCCGGCAAGACCGGTACCTATAATGATGATTTCGATACTACGCTTGTTGGCTGGGTTTACCAGCTTAACATGTCCTTTGTACTCTTCCCATTTCTTCTCTAAAGGTCCTTCGGGGATGTTTGAATTGAACATGATCTATATTTTGGATTTCTTCGAATTTTGGTTTGATCGGAGGAGGATGATTCTAGTTGAGCCACTTTAACAGAAAAGAGATCGGCATCATCGCAAAAGCCAGCGGCACGATAATAGCGAACCCAACGCCGACGCCCTTTATCAGGGCCAGATAGCGCTTGTTGTAAACGCCCAGCGAGCGGAAAGCGCTCTGAAAGCCATGCATCAGGTGATAGGCAAGCGCCAGACATCCGACCAGGTAGATAACAACGATCCAGACATTTTCAAACGTCTCTTTCATCAGACGATAAAGATCATGTACCTCTACCCCATTGTACGTCTGTGTATATCCGTCCGGCATACCAAACCGGGAAGGCGTCCAGAAATTTTTAATATGAACGACAAGGAAAAGCAGCACAAACGTACCCAGCCAGCCCATGTAACGGGAATACCACTTGCTGCCTTTATTGCCCATCGGCACCTGGTAGGAAATGCTTCTCTTGCGGCGATTCTGATTTTCGAGCATATACGCCTGAACGATGTGCAGGATAAAACCTGCAAAGAGCCCGATCTCCAATACCCGCGGCACATACATGGCGCCCATAAAATTGGCGGCAATGTTGAATGTCTCTCCGCCGTCCATCGCCCAGATACAGGCATTGAGGCAAACGTGTACAATAAGGAAAAGAATCAGAAAGATACCCGTCAGGCCCATTACGAATTTTTTGCCTACGGAAGAAGTGAAGAGTTCAGACCATTTCATGCTATTCAAGTTTGTCTTTTAAGCGGCAGCATGCAGTCGGCCCAAGGGGCCTCGTGTCATGTCAATCGTGTTTGTCTTTTAATCGGTGACATGCAGTCGGCCCGAGGGGCCTCGTGTCATGCTATTCGTGTTTGTCTTTTTAAGCAACCGTCTGATTGCCGTCCGCCAGGGCGGCCCTCAGCCAATATTTTAACAGCTATTGATAAGCAAGCTCTTGCAAGCCAACCGCGCAAATTTAGTACAGGAATGCGTTCAAAATCCTTTTCGTTTACTTTTTTTGTGGCTAAGAAGACAGAGCCCTTCAAAATCGCGCTTCTTTAGTATCTTAGCCGCCAATTTTGGCAACCGTCGCAATTTTCCTGTCAAACGGGCGTTGAGGCGGATCCGGCAAAGCCCGATGCGGCTGTTGCCTGAGACCATAAAACAAAGACTTTACATGATGAAACAAGAAGACGATTTCGAAGCAAACCTGGCTGGAGACGAAGGACAAAGTGAAGAAAGCAAGAGCGGGTGGTTCAGACGTATAAAAAAAGGCATCACGACAAGCACGGCGGAAAAAAAGGAAACGCCCGAAGGTCTGTGGACAAAATGTCCCAACTGTAATTATATATGTACGGTGACGGAACTGAGGGAAAACGTATTCGTTTGCCCCAAATGCGGCCACCATCACCGCATCGGCAGCTCGGAATATTTTGAGATCATTTTCAACAATAACCAGTACGAGGTATTGTTTGAAAACATCCGGTCCAAGGACTTCCTGCACTTTACCGACCTCAAATCTTACCAGAAACGTCTCGACGAAACCTGGTCAAAGACCGATATCACCGACTCCATCCGGATCGCTGCCGGAGATATAAAGGAACACCATTTTGTCGTCGGTTGTATGGATTTCGAATTTATCGGGGGATCGCTGGGCAGCGTCATGGGTGAACGTATCGCCCGCGCAGTCGACTATTGTATCCAACACCGTTCTCCGCTGATGATCATTTGTAAGAGCGGCGGCGCCCGTATGATGGAAAGTGCCTTCTCGTTGATGCAGATGGCCAAGGTTTCCGGTAAGCTGTCCCAGCTGACAGACGCAAAGATCCCTTACATTTCCCTGCTGACGGACCCTGCCTTTGGTGGGATTTCCGCCTCCTTCGGTATGCTGGGAGACATCAATATCGCGGAGCCCGGCGCCCTGATCGGTTTTGCCGGCCCCCGAGTCATCAAGGAAACAATTAAAAAAGATTTACCCGAAGGGTTCCAACGCAGCGAATTTCTGCTCGAGCATGGATTCCTGGACTTCATCGTCAACCGTAAAGAGCTGAGAGACAGACTGGCGACGGTGATCACCCTGTTTAAAGGTTAACCGGCCGGCTCGCCGCCTGCAGCCCCTAAAAGCCAGGAAGCGGTCGCCCGTACAATAAAATTATAATCCCAATCCCGGCTTCGGCCGGGACTTTCGTATGAGTGAGATAAAGAACAGATCAGCCTACCACGACTACTTCATCGAAGACAGGTACATCGCAGGCATGGTACTGGTCGGTACAGAGGTAAAGTCTATCCGGGAAGGAAAGGTCAATTTTGTGGATAGCTTCTGCGTTTTTTTCCAGGGCGAACTCTGGATCAGAAACATGCATATCGCAGAATACCGATTCGGAACGACGAATAATCATTTAGCCGTTCATGATCGTAAGTTGTTGCTATCCAAGAAGGAACTGAGAAAGCTTGAAAATAAACTTAAGGAGAAAGGCTACACGATAGTGCCACTGCGGATCTTTTTTAGCGAAAAAGGCTATGCCAAGCTCGAGATAGGTCTTGGTAAAGGCAAAAAGAACTACGACAAACGCGAAAGCATCAAACAACGCGACACAGACAAGGAGATCAAGCGACACCTCAACCGATATTAGCTCCCCAGGACGGTCAAAATGTGAAAGCCCCGGCCTATGCAAGCGTACAGGGGGGCTTTTGGCACGAATATTTCACTTTGTCCTTTATGAGGGGCTCTTTGTACTTCTGTTTTTGTGTTTTACCTTCACCGCGTCAATTACCCTCTATTTACCTGATGCAAAAACTACTATATACATTCTGCCTCCTAGCCGGCCCCGCCTTCGTATCCGCCCAGGTCGTTACCGGTTCCTGGTATGGAAAAGCCGATGTACAAATGGAGGGCCTTCATAACAATTACCTTACTGAACTGGTTATCAAGCAGAAAGGAACCCATGTCGAAGGTATTTTTGGATACTATTTCCGGGATAAATATCAGAGCTTTTTTGTAAAAGGCACCTATAATCCCAAAACGCGGGAAGTGATCATCCCCAATATCCCGTTAATCTATGTCAATTCCAATTCTACTGTCAACAGTATCGAGTGCAATACCAACTTCCGGGGAACCCTCATCCATTCCAGGGCTGGCAGCTCCGTATCCGGCACCTTTTACAGAGACGAAAAATACAAGTACACCTGCCTGGATATAAAAGTGAGTTATGTGCTAGACAAGTCTGATAATCAGCAAGATAGCATCTATACAGCCACCAATATCCACAGCCGGATCTGGAAGCCGCAAGACGACGATTTCGTCGTTGATGCCGCCGCCCCGGTAGTCGCCAGCGGGCCATCTGTCCCGGCCAATATGGCCGGGCCCTCTCCAGTACCAGCAGCAGTTACTACCCAGGCCCCGGCCAAGGAAGTTGCCGACGCAAAACCTGCCGTTGTAAAAGCGACCACCGCCGCCTCTCAATCCGGCCCGGCCAGTTCACTCCAAATCGCGCATATCCAGGAGGATAACGAAAGGATCGCTGCCGCCTTTGCCAGCCGCAAGACGGTCGTAAGCAATGTATACGAAATAGAAGGCGACTCGGTTCGCCTGAGCTTCTACGACAACGGCGAGATCGACGGAGACAGCATATCGGTCTTTGTCAACAACCAGGTAGAAGTCACCCACCAGGAACTGGCCGCCAAAGCCTTTAACCTCTACCTCCATCTCGACAGCACAAAGGAGGTCAATGACATCAGCATGTTCGCCGAAAACCTCGGCCGCATCCCGCCGAATACTGCTCTTATGGTGATCACAGACGGCAAGAACCGTTACGAGGTCTTCCTCAGCAGCAGTCTGACCGAAAACGCAGGTATCAAGCTGAAACGGAAGAAATAAAAGCCTTGCATCACCGTGGGTGCGCTATCATATAATAGGAAAGCCGGCTACCAGCCGGCTTTTTCCCCTGGCAAAAGGTTTTGCCGGACATTAGCTAAAAGAAGGATGCCGTCTATTTTATGTTTTAGACGGCATCCTTCTTTTATTTTAGAAAAGCTCCGTTTGCGGCGGCTGCTCCTTTGCTTCCTCCTTATGTCCCCATTCGAACTCCACGCTCTTGGCATAGTCGAACAACTTACTGCCGACAGCCTTCCATCCCATCACCTCCACAAAACCAGCAATCTTCACCTTCTGCGTCTTTGCCTGCGCTCCGCGTCCGGACTTGATGATCACCACCGGTTCCGGGTGAAGCGTGACCGCTTCCAGGCGATTACCCTCTCCTTCCTTGATAAAGGGGAATTTATTCTTCAATGTAGTCGTTTCGATCTTGAACCGCTTGACATTAAACTGCAGCTTCTCATTGTCCAGATAGATGGCGGTGATGATCCTTTCGGGATCGAACTTCCGGATCTCGAGGATCTTATCGGCATCGAAACGCTGTGTCAGCTCCGTATCCGTCAGCTCGTAGCTGCCATCGGCGAACAACACCAGTAGTCGCTCGTCCCCGTCAAAGCTGCCCAGGTACTCGCCCTTGCCTTCCTGGTTCAGGCGGCCAAAGGTCGCGTCAAACCAGAGTTTGCGGCCGCTCAAGGTAGACTTGCCCGCCTCCTTGAACCTGACGGTCCGGATCGGGTATTTTGTGACCTGGTTACCCAGGCTGGTCCTGTTCTTGATCTCCAGCGTCTCGAAATAAAAGTCAAACTCCTTGATCCTGGCGCTGCTGGCAGGACTGAGGACAACCTTTACCACTTCTGCCTCTCCATTGGGGTTGGCAGAGAAGTAGTGTACTCTTGTCTTCGGGTCTTCGCTCTTGGTCAGATCATATTCCTTGTCCCGGGTTACGCCGGTAACATTAAACCGCTTGGCATAGCTGACGCCGGTCTTGCCGTCTACGTAGATCATGTTATACGTCGTCCGCTCGTCATTCTTCCGGAAGACAGCAACGTGCAGAATATCCTTCCCGATAAATGCTTTGTCTGCCACTTTAACCACCTTCATCCTGCCGCTCTTGGTAAAGGCAATGATATCGTCGAGATCGGAGCAGTCGGTAACGAATTCGTCTTTCTTCAGTCCCGTTCCGATAAAACCTTCCGCTTTGTTGACGTACAACTTGACGTTGGCGATCGCCACCTGCTGTGCCTGGATCGCTTCAAAAAGACGCATTTCGGTCTTCCGCTCGCGTCCTTTGCCATATTTCTTTAACAGGTTCTCAAAGTAAGTTACCGTAAAATCAACCAGGTTGTTCAGGTCGTGCTTTACCTGCTTGATCTCCGCATCGAGTCCTTTGATCTGGGCGTTGAGCTCTTCGATGTCCAGGCGGTAGATACGACGAACGGGTTTCTCGGTCAGCTTCACAATATCTTCCCTGGTGATATCCCGGCGCAGCTGTTTACGGAAAGGCTCGAATGCCTTTGCGATCGCAGTCAGCACCTTATCCCAGGTCTCGTGTTTCTTTTCCAGTTCCTTGTAGATCTTTTCTTCGAAGAAGATCTTTTCCAGGGAGGTGTAGTGCCATTTCTCCTGTAGTTCGGCCAGCTTGATCTCCAGCTCTTTCTTCAACAGCTCCTTGGTATGGTCGACCGATACGGTCAGCAATTCCTTTACGCCCAGGAAGCGGGGTTTCTTATCGACGATCACACAGGCGTTTGGCGAAATACTGACTTCGCAGTCGGTGAATGCATACAGCGCATCGATCGTAATGTCAGGAGAAATGCCTGGAGCAAGGTCGATCTGTACCTCGACTTCTGCCGCGGTATTATCCGTCACCTTTTTCACCTTTATCTTTCCCTGATCATTGGCTTTCAGGATAGAGTCGATCAGCTGCGTAGTCGTCACCCCGTAAGGCACGTCCTTTACCAGCAGCGTCTTCTTATCCAGCTCTTCGATATGAGCGCGGACCCTGACCTTGCCGCCGCGCTTGCCATCATTATAATTGCTGACATCGATCATCCCCGCGGTCAGGAAATCGGGATAGAGATCGAATTTCCTTCCTTTCAGGTATTTCATCGCCGCCTCACACAACTCGCAAAAGTTATGCGGCAGGATCTTTGTCGCCAGTCCCACGGCAATCCCTTCGGCGCCCTGTGCCAGCAGCAGCGGGAATTTCATCGGCAGTGTTACCGGCTCGTTCTTACGACCATCGTAGCTCAGCTGCCATTCGGTGGTCTTGGCATTAAAGGCTACTTCCAGCGCAAATTTGCTCAGACGCGCCTCGATATAACGGGAGGCCGCAGCGTCATCGCCTGTTCGGACATCCCCCCAGTTACCCTGGGTGTCGATCAGCAGATCTTTTTGCCCCATGTTCACCAGCGCTTCGCCGATACTGGCGTCACCGTGCGGGTGATACTGCATACTCTGTCCAATGATGTTGGCTACCTTGTTGAAGCGGCCATCATCCATTTCCTTCATGGCATGGAGGATGCGCCGCTGAACGGGTTTAAGACCATCCTCTACCGCCGGCACCGCTCTTTCCAGGATAACGTACGAAGCATAATCCAGGAACCAGTTCTTATACTGACCAGTAACCCCGGACTCGTTCTCGTGAAAATCATCGGCTATCTTAATTTTCGCCATACTTCTTTTTTTCCTATGCCACCGGTTCTGCTACCGGGGCCGATTTTAGTTTGATTTCAAAATCTTTCATTCCCTTCAATTCCCCCTGTACGTCCAGCTCACCTGCCGCCGCCAGCTGCTTCAACCGCCAGAGCAGGAATACGTCGCTGGTAGTCTGTTTGGCTTTATTGATAAACTGATTGATCAGCTTGCCGGCCTTGATCCAGTCCCCCGTAATAAATTTCTTCAGTTCCTCGTCGTAATAGGTATAGGGATGCTGAGATAATTTTTTCCCTCCTTCCAGGATCCGCACGCCCTTATCTTCCGAGCAAAGACGAGTCCACTCATCCGGATCGATCTCGAATTCGCTGAGTGTGATCGGCCGGGCCAGTTTGCGGGCCTTGAGAAATTCCTTTGCCGGTATCTCAAACAGGTTGACAGGATAAAAAATACTTCCCTTTTCATTGATAAACGGAAGGTTGTTGAGATACAGGATAAAGATCCTGCCCTGAAAGTCGCGTAACTGGCTCATCAGCCAGTAATAACCGGACACGTCGTGTTTATTCTGTGCTGCCCATATCCAGACAAACTCGCTGGAATCCGCGTTCAATCTTGCTTTTAAAGCCTCTACCTTTGTCCTGTCATCCACCGGGGCGGCCGGGTCTTCCGCTGCAGGAACAGCAGGTTCTGCCTCGGGAGCCGCATCGGTTTCAGCCGCCGCCTTTTCAGCCGCCAGCTTTTTGTGGGCCTCGATCGCTTCTTCGGGTGAGAGTCCCTTTAGGGCCTCCGCCGTAGCCCTGTCGATCGGCGTAAGTCTTCTCGCTGCGGGAGCGGCTTTTTCTACAGCCGGCTGTGCAGCGGCTGTCCCTTCGTCCTCCGGACTATTGCCCTGGGCGGCGGCACTTGCGTCAACCGCCGGTGCAGGCGCTTCGGTCGACATGATCTCTTTCCACCACTGCCGGCGGGCTTCGATACCTTCCGGTGAAAAAATGTTGGCCAAAGGGCCTACGGCAAAATCGTCCTCGATCTGTATAATATCCCCCTGCATGGCAGGTTCCAGATCGAATGATTTTCTTAAAGCTTGTACGTCGTTCTGTTGAAAAACAATATGGATCATCTTTCAAAAAATTAATTGCTTGCAGCCACTGCTGTGTTTTCATCCAGCAATCCCAGTTCCACCTTCAGGTTATTGATGATAAATTCCTGCCGCTCCTGCGTATTCTTGCCCATGTAGTATTCCAGGATCTGCTGGATATGCGTTTCCGGCATGATCATCACGGGTTGCACCCGCATGTCGGCGCCAATGAAACGGGCAAATTCGTCCGGAGAGATCTCTCCCAGCCCTTTAAACCGGGTGATCTCCGGCTTGCCGCCCAGCTTTTTTACAGCTGCCTGTTTCTCTGTTTCATCATAACAGTAATGCGTCTCCTGTTTGTTCCGGACGCGGAATAAGGGCGTCTCCAGGATATACACGTGACCGTTCTTGACCAGGTCCGGGAAGAATTGCAGGAAGAAGGTCATCAGCAGCAGCCGGATATGCATTCCGTCTACATCCGCATCGGTAGCGATAACGATCTTGATGTAACGCAGTCCTTCGATCCCCTCTTCTATATTCAATGCATGCTGCAAAAGGTTGAACTCTTCGTTTTCGTAAACCACCTTCTTGGTGAGCCCAAAACAGTTTAACGGTTTACCCCTCAGGCTAAATACCGCCTGACGCTCTACGTCACGGGCCTTGGTGATACTTCCGCTGGCCGAATCCCCTTCGGTGATAAAGATGGTGCTTCCCTGTTGTTTTTCCAGGATTGCCTCCTTGTCTTTACCCGTCGGTTCCTCGTTATAGTGGTAGCGGCAGTCCCGCAATTTCTTATTGTGCAGATTCGCCTTCTTGGCTCTTTCGTTGGCGAGTTTCTTGATCCCGGCAAGTTCTTTACGCTCGCGTTCGCTTTGCTCGATCCGCTTCTTCAGCGCATCGGCCGTCGCCGGGTTCTTGTGCAGATAGTTGTCCAGCTCCCTTGCCAGGAAGTCATGAACAAAGTTCTTCATCGTTGCGCCGCCTTCCTCAACCGTGAGACTGCCGAGTTTGGTTTTCGTCTGCGACTCGAATACAGGTTCTACCACGCGGACGCTGACCGCGGCTGCAATGCTCTGGCGGATATCCGATGCGTCATAGTCCTTTTTATAAAAGTCGCGGATGACCTTTACAAAGGCTTCCCGGAAAGCCTGCTGGTGTGTCCCCCCCTGGGTGGTATACTGACCGTTTACAAAGCTGAAGATCTCTTCGCCATAGTCATTGTTATGAGTGATGGCTACCTCGATATCCTCCCCTTTCAGATGGATGATAGGGTAACGGTTTTCGTCTTCGTTCGTCCGGCGCTGCAGCAGATCGAGCAGGCCATTCCTGGACACATATTTCTTTCCATTGAAATTGATAATCAGACCGGCATTCAGGTAACAATAGTTCCAGAACTGGTTATCCATATATTCATGGATATAATGATAATTCTTAAATACCGTATCATCCGCTATAAAAGAAACCATCGTCCCATTGGGTTCGTCGGTCTTTGTTTCCTTATGTTCCTTGACCAGGACTCCTTTATTGAATTCTGCCGTCTTCTCCTTCCCTTCCCGGTAAGCAGTCACTTTGAAGTAGCTGCTCAGTGCGTTGACTGCCTTCGTACCCACTCCATTCAACCCAACCGATTTCTGGAAGGCCTTGCTGTCATACTTTGCGCCGGTGTTGATCTTACTCACCACATCAACCACTTTTCCCAGCGGAATGCCGCGGCCATAGTCCCGGATCGTGACGGTCTTCTGGTCAAGTGTGACATCCACCTGTTTGCCATACCCCATGGTATGTTCGTCGATACAGTTGTCGATCACCTCTTTCAGAAGGACATAAATACCGTCGTCCGGGCTGCTGCCATCCCCCAGTTTTCCGATATACATACCCGGACGCAACCGGATATGTTCCCGCCAGTCAAGACTTTTGATACTATCTTCCGTGTACTCGAACAAATTATTTTTTTCTGCCATAATCGGGTGCGATACGTCGTTAAGCCGCCGGAACGTCGGTCCGGCTTGGTAATAGAACTCCCTGCACGCCCACTGGGCCCGCAGGGCTGCAATATAGGCAAACGATTTCATTGCCCGATTATTTCAATTTCTACACCTTGTGGATATTTACCGCCAACGACTTACATTCGCATTATGGCTCTCAATTTTCTGACCCTGGACGGGGTTTCCGTACAACTTGGAGGGGCAAGTCTCCTCGATCATCTGACCTGGCACATTCATCGCGGCGAACAGTGGGCGGTCATCGGCCCTTCCGGCAGTGGGAAAACAGTCCTGGCACATACCCTTCTGGGAAAACATTTTGCCTCCGGAAAAATCCATTACCACTTTGCCAACAAAGGAACAGAGGGTCACGAAAGACCTCGAATCGCCGTCGTAGAGCAGCAGCACAAGTTCAAAAACAGACCCGGCGCGACAGAATTATATTATCAGCAACGCTTCAATTCCTCCGATGCCGATCAGACGATGACGGTAGCCCAGGAACTCACTGATGCCGGTTGGGATGGAGGGCTGACCCCGGAAGACGACATCCTTCTTATCCGGCCCTTACTCCAAAAGCCGCTGATCCAGTTGTCCAATGGGGAGAACAAAAGGACGCAGCTGGCTATTGCGCTGCTGGAGAAACCCGAACTGCTGATCCTCGACAATCCCTTCCTTGGGTTGGACAAGGATATGCGCGTCACTCTCCACCGGATCATCAACCAGATGGCAGCGGCGGGGATGCAGATCATCCTGATCACCTCGCCCAACGAGCTTCCCGACTCTATCACGCATGTGGGACAGCTGGAAAAAGGGAAATGGACCTATCTCGGGCCCCGATCAGGATTCCAGCCCCCGGCTCAGTCCAACTCAAGCCAGGAGCTCGACCCGCAATTGCTCGGTCAGTTAAAAGAAGCTGCCGGCAGTCACGACTTTTCCATCGCGGTAAAAATGGTGAATACCACCATCAAATATGGCGACGCTACTATCCTCGATCAGATCAACTGGGAAGTAAAGAAAGGGGAGAAATGGAATGTATCGGGACCAAATGGCGCGGGCAAGTCCACCATTCTGAGCCTGATCACAGCCGACAACCCGCAGGCTTACGCCAATGAGATCTGGCTCTTCGACAGACGCCGCGGCTCCGGCGAAAGCATCTGGGATATCAAGAAGAAGATTGGGTTCGTGTCTCCCGAACTGCACCTCTACTTTGAGATCGGCGCCACCGCTTTCGAAGTGATCGCCTCGGGGCTCTTTGATACGATTGGTTTATTCCGCCAACTTTCACCGGAACAGGAAGCAACCGTTCTGCTGTGGATGAAACTGCTTTCGCTGGAGGCGCTGCGCAGCCGACGGCTGACACAGCTGTCCACCGGCCAGCAGCGAATGGTCCTGCTTGCAAGGGCGCTGATCAAGAATCCGCCGATGCTGATCCTCGACGAACCCTGCCAGGGTTTGGACGACGAACAAACCGCTCACTTCCGGCAGCTCGTAACCATTCTTTGCGAAACATTCGACACGACCCTGATTTATGTCAGCCACTACAGACAGGAGCTCCCCGAATGTATCAATCACTTTCTGGCACTGGAAAAAGGCAGGATCGCCTCACTCGTTTAAAAAGGCCTATTTAGCATATGCTTAACAGCCCCTGTCAACGCGGGGGCTGTGCTGTATAAGGGAGGATGGCACAGTCCTTGCACCCCTTAAAGGAGTAAGATGAAGCCCTCAGACACGTAGAAGTGAACTATTTCTTCATCCTTAAATGCTACACCATGACATTCACTTCTTACACAAAGATCGCGGCATCTCTGATCACGGCCGCAGGATTGTTTGCCTTTACCCACTTCAAAGCAGGCTCTATTACCGGAACCGTTTCGCCCGCTGACGCTGCAGTACGCGCGTGGGCCGAATCTGTCTCCGATACGCTGAAGACACCCGTTGTCGCCGGTCACTTTGAGATCCCTAATGCCAGACCTGGCACTTATAAGATCATCATCGAAGCGAGACCGCCCTACCGCAACGTCGCAAAAGACGGCGTGCTGGTTAACGATGGCCAGCCCACCGACGCAGGAGAAATAAAACTGGAGAAATAAAGAGGCTGTTGGATAAGTGGTCACGAAAGAGGCCGTTTGGAGCAATCCGGACGGCCTCTTCAATTAAATGAGTATAAATCAATTATTTACGGTTTTTTTATATGAAAAGCCGGGACGGGGGGCAAAAGATCGGCGCACCTTCCGGTAAAATTTGTAAATTTGCCTTCTACGCGTAATTTACTTACTACCTCCATTAAATTTCTAACCTTTACTGATTGATTTGTATTGTATTATCTAAAAAAAGGTGATGTATGTATTCGTATGCGTTGTTGGAAAAGGGATGTTATTATTTGATACAGGAAAAGGAACAGGATCCTGTCGGATTAATTAAGGTGAACATGGAAACGGACCATTGTATGTATGTCTCTCAATACGCAGACAGCACATTGACGGTGTGGAAGAAAAAAACCGATCCCATTTTCGATATCCTGGAACTGTTGGGAGATGATTCTGTGAAAACATGGGAGTCCATCTACAACGACAACCAGGATACCTATAATTACGAAGAGGACGAAGAATAATCCTGCTGTGCATGCTGGTCCTGTATATGGGCCGGAGCCCTTCGCAGACCATAAGTCCAGAGACCGGTGGAGGTGACGGCTGCAGACAGCAGCAGGCTGATATAGTAAAGCAGATAGCTGTCGGCGATACCGCTGCTGCCGATATCGGGATGCCAGTGGGCAAAGATGTAGATGATAAAAAAACTCCCGTAAGCAAAGAGAAGGGCAGCATACACGAAGACCATGGATGTTTCAAAACGTGTATGCTCCATCTTCTTTACATAACGGCCAAGGCCTGCTATGCTGTAGATCACCAGCGGCGTTTCTGCCAGCATAAAATAATTATTCAATCGGCCGAATGAATGCTGATCTCCGGTAAAAGGAAGGGGAGCCGGGAGATTGATCAGCCCGTTGAGCAGCCAATAAATGCCAATGAGGCAATAAGCGTTTACGCGCCGCATTTTTTTCCAACCCAACAGAATAAAGGGAACAAAGCAAAAGCCAACGGCCATAGAAGAGATAATGGCAAGAGTCATAGGATAATTAACGGTTTTCAAAGGACGAATTTTACTAAAATTAAATGCTTTTCCTGCTAAAATCAAGGTAGTCTTGAGCCACGGATAAATTTGTTCTCCCTAGGATAAGGGAAAATTTCCCCAGCCGGCTAAATGCATGCCATTAGTCCATCTTCCGCGTCCGGGTCTCCCCGGATTAGCGTAAATTGAGCCCGGAATGATTTCGCAGCAAACCATACAGCAGATACTCAGCCGGATTGATATTATCGAGATCGTGGGCAGCTTTGTCCGGTTAAAGAAAAGAGGGACCAATTATCTCGGCCTTTGTCCCTTCCACAACGAGAAATCGCCTTCTTTTACGGTGTCCCCCGCCAAAGAGATCTACAAATGCTTTGGCTGCGGCCGCAGCGGCAATACCATCAGCTTCCTGATGGAACACGAAAAGTACTCCTATGTAGAAGCGCTCCGCTGGCTGGCGAACCGATACAATGTCGAAGTAGAAGAAACCGAGGTCAGTCCGGAAGTCCGTGCTCAACAACAGGTCGCCGACAGCCTTTATATCATCAATACCTTCGCCCAGAAGTTTTTTTCGGAAATGCTTTTCCAGTCCGAAGAAGGACAGGATGTCGGTCTGAGCTATCTCAAAGAAAGAGGCTTTAACCCGGAGACGATGCAGAAGTTCCAGCTGGGCTACAATCCCGAACAGCAGCGGGACAGCTTTGCCAAAGCAGCCATTGCGGCCCAATACAATATAGAGCTGTTACAGAAAAGCTGGCTGGTAGTCGTCCGGGACGAGCGCCCCGTAGATAACTACCGGGGCAGGATCATCTTCCCGGTGCATAACCAGACAGGCAAGATCATCGGTTTCGGAGCCCGTATCATCAAGAAGAACGATCGGGCGCCAAAGTATATCAACACGCCGGAAAATGAGCTGTACGTAAAAAGCAAGATCCTTTACGGCACCTACCAGGCCCGGCAGGCCATCGACAAACTGGATGAATGTCTGCTGGTAGAAGGTTATACCGATGTCATCTCCCTCCACCAGGCCGGCGTTGAAAACGTCGTCGCCAGCGGCGGGACTTCGCTGACCCTCGACCAGCTCCGGCTGATAAAGAAATACACGCGTCATCTGACGATCATCTATGACGGGGACGGGGCCGGTATAAAAGCAGCCCTGCGCGGACTGGATATGGCTTTGGAAGAAAGCCTGGATGTTAAACTGGTACTGATCCCCGACAAGGAAGACCCCGACAGCTATGTACGCAAGATCGGAGCCGCCGCTTTCCGGGATTTTGTCGCCGCCAACAAAAAAGACTTTGTGCTCTTCCAGCTGGAAGTATCGCTAAAAGACGCTGGCAACGACACCAACAAAAAAGCTGCCGTCGTCAACCAGGTAGCCGAAACTATCTCCCGGATCAACAAAGCCGAAGACTTTACCCGGCAGCAGGACTATATCCGGCAATCCGCCGAATTCCTGCGTATCGAAGAAGAAGGGCTGAATACGCTGGTCAATAAGTTTATCCGCGACCGCGTTACCAAACAGGAACAGAAACAACAGCAGCAGTCCTCTTCCTCGCCATCCTTTCACCCGCCCGGGGAGGACGAATTCTTCCCCGGGGATCACGCGCCCCAGGCGTCCCCACAGGAAGACGAGTCCATCAGCCTGCTGTTCCGTCACGAACAGAACGAAAGAGGCATGATCCGCGATCTGCTGGAATATGGACTCAAACCCTGGGATGACAACTCTTTGGTAGCCGATTATATCCTGAATGAAGCCGTCGAATTGTACGACCTGATAGATAACAAGCGGCTGCTGAAGATCCTCGACCTCTACAAAGAGTTGTATCAACAGGGACTCGAACCTACGGCAAAGAACTTCCTTTATCACGAAGACCAGGAACTCAGCACGCTGGCCGTCTCCATCATGGACCTGCATCTCGAGATCAGCCCAGGCTGGAAAGATCACTACGAGGGAAAGCTCGTGACGCCGGAAGACCTATACAAAGAAGACGTCATTTCTACCGTGCGTTATCTGAAGTTGAGAAAGATCAAACGCCTTATCGAAGAAAATCAACAGGACCTTGGAAAACAGCACAACGATGAGGAATTGATGATACTGCTGCAGACACACAAACACCTGAAGGAACTGGAAAGAGAATTATTTGCAGGGTTGGGAACAGTTATCTTTCGCTGACCTGCCGCATTATCCGCTGGGCCTGGAGCAAATGCCGTTCGCTATGCGCAACCATGATCCGCAGCACATCGCCCAGCCGCAGCGCGATCAATTGGCGTCCGGCAAGCGGGATCCGGATCCGGCGAATATCCTTTGTCGCCGAATGTCGCAAGATATCATCCAGAGCATCGCAATTCATCTGAAAATTTTCCAGGTGCTCGCGTTCCGTGAGATCCGTCGGGGGATACAAGGACCGGGGCGCTTTTAACTTTATAACGCTGCCATCCGATCGCGGCATTTGCCGTCGGTACAGCCAATTGCCCAGCCAGCTGCTTTTGTATTGATCTGATGGATGATCGGAAGCCAGTGTGACACGGGAAAGGATCGCGCGGATATAGTTGTCGTGCATTACATTCAAATGACCAAAGATCTCTCCAATACTCCATTTGCCTTCTCCCGGACGATAAGCCAATTGCTCATCGGTCAGGCGCAGAAAAGAGAAGGTACTGGTCTTGATCAGCTCAGTCCTGTCCAATAGCTCGGTTATCAAACCGTGCCGGCTAACAACTGTCATTTGAAACGGGAATGATTACTGAAGGACTGCGGCAGCTTTCTTGGATGTCGAAGTTTTTTTAACGGGGACCGCTGCTGCAGCCTTTCTGAAGCTCACCGCCGTCCAGACATGGTCGAGCGGGACGTGTTTGACCTGCTCATATCCGGCACAGGTGATACAACTCCAGCTGCACTCGCGGTTAAGCGTGGTCGCGATCTTGGAGCCCAATTTGGGATGCGCCAACCAGAAACGGGCTTCCGGGCGCATGGCAGGCATGATCTCGCGGACAATACTTTCTAATTGTTGTTCATTGAAACAAAAGATCAACGCAAAATCGATCTTCTTGCTCTTGAGCAGGGGTGTGAGATTCTTGGCAAATGCCAGTTTCACAAATTGTTTTTCGATGGAAGAAGGCAATCCTTGGATCAAGATGTTTTTCTCCTCTCCTAATTCCAGTTTTTCCAGCAAATTTTGTGACATTTTCCGGAATATTTATTTTTTCAGTTGTGAAATAGACATACCGCAAATCAGATGCGGGCCTGCAAAGGTAATAAAAAATAATTATTCTTTATCACGTATGTCTTGTCTGCGCTGACGTCTACGGTCACGATAACGGAGGATCGGTACTTTGTTCTCGTTTCCTTTCAGCAGCCGGGAAATATTCTTTTGGTGGGTAAGCAATACCATAAGGGCCACGGCAATGGCAAACCCGCGGTAAAGGGTCTCTTTGGCATCAAAAATATAGAGGATAAACACAGCAAAGGCCACGCTGGCCAGAATACTGCTCAGTGATACGAAGCGGGTCAGGTATAACACCAGCAGGAACACCGCCACACAGCAAAGCGCAGCCAGCGGCTGGATAGCGATGATCATCCCAAAAACGGTAGCCACGCCCTTTCCGCCCCTGAAATCGGCCCAGATAGGGAAAATATGCCCGACAACCGCGGCGAGTCCAAGACCGACCATAAAATTGGTCCTTTCGGACTCATCATGAAGATAATAGGGAACAAGAATATAAAGACTGGTGGCAATGATCCCCTTGATAACGTCCACTCCCATGACCAGGCTGCCCCATTTGGACCCTAACACGCGGAAAGTATTGGTAGCTCCGGCGTTACCACTGCCATATTCGCGAATGTCTATCCCGAAGAACGACCTACTGACCCATACTGCAGTAGGAATAGAGCCTATCAGATAGGCTGATAGAATTAGCAAAGCCTCCTTCATCGAATGGTTGAGTTGGTGCGCCGGGACAGGTTTTTCCCCGATGAAGGCCATTCCCGGCACACGGCTTTCAATGGACTATCGGTTGACGAGCGGATTAAGCTCGTCACGGTTAGATAACAAATATAATGAAAAAAGGCTCCCGATCCTCTCGTCTTCCGTGACTTATTTCGCCTTTTTTTCAGCTTTAAGACAGATCCAACTGCCTTTCGTTATCCGCTCGGATACGGGAATATTGTTCCTAACTGCCTCTCTTTCAATATCTTCAAAATCAGCTTCGAGGAGGCCGCTCAATAATATAACGCCGTCCGATTGCAATTGTTGTTCAAGGCGGCCCAGCTGTGCTAAAATCACCTGCTTGTTGATATTGGCCAGAATGATGTCGAAAGGCTTCTCCGGTACGGTATCCAGTTTTACTACTTCGATCTTTTTACAGCCATTCGTCCCGATATTTTCCCTGGCATTCTCAATGCTCCAATCGTCATTGTCCGTCGCGACGATCTCCGCCGCCCCCAGTTTCTCCGCCAGGATAGCCAGGACGCCGGTGCCTGTTCCAAAGTCAAATACCCGCCGGCCGGCGAAATCGAGTTTTCGCATCGCCTGGATCATCATATAGGTCGTTGCATGATGTCCTGTTCCAAAACTCATCTTGGGGGTGATGACCAGCTCGTGCTCCATGTCGGAGATGGGCGCGTGGAAATGAGCCCGGATCGCGCAGAAGTCTTCCACGACGACGGGATCAAAATTCTTTTCCCATTCGGCGTTCCAGTTGCGTTCCTCCAGCCGTTGCTGTTCATATTGTGACAGTTCATAAAGGCTCAGGATCGCCTCCAGTTCTTCCGCATCAAAGGCCGTTTCCGGTATATAAGCCCATAATTTATCCCGCTGCTGCTCAAACCCTTCGTAACCCGCCCCGCCTAATAGGGCAACGAGGATTTCCTGAATGGCAACATCGGCGACCGGGATAGTGATCTGTAAATGGTTCATATCTTTTATAAAAAAAGGGCAGTCTATTGGGAAAGTAGACAGCCCTTTTTTTCGTTTATGTCCGGCAAAAAAATTTGCCGGGGGGGTCTGCGAGTTTACCCGCAGACCTGTATGAGAAAGATGATTTTCTTATTGGTTTTCGCCGCCAGAAGGAGCTTTGGATGTACCATTGCCTTCCGGCTTTGGCATCAGCACCTTGCGGCTCAGCTTGAACTTGCCGGTCTTTTGGTCGAGACCGATGAGTTTGACCTTTACCATATCGCCTTCCTTCAGTACGCCTTCCATCGTTTCCAGACGCTTGTGAGAGACCTCGCTGATGTGCAGCAAGCCTTGCTTACCGGGCAGGAATTCGACGAATGCGCCATAAGGCATGACAGATTTGACCTTCGATTCGTATACGCTGCCGACTTCAGGCTGCGCAACGATGCTCTTGATCCAGGAGACCGCCTTGTCCAGACCTTCTTTCGCGGGGCTGAAAATGCTGACTTCTCCAAAGTTGCCAACTTCTTCCAGGTTGATGGTGGTACCCGTCTCGCGTTGGATCTCCTGGATGATCTTTCCTTGCGGTCCGATGACAGCGCCAATGAATTCCTTGTCGATAAAGATCTTTACCATGCGTGGAGCGTGCGGCTTCACTTCTTCGCGGGCGGCTTCGATACAATTGTACATTGCATCGAGGATGTGCAGACGTCCCTTACGGGCCTGCTCAAGCGCTTCGCGCATCGTGTCCATGCTCAGGCCATCTACCTTGATGTCCATCTGAACGCCGCAGATCCCTTCGCGGGTTCCGGTTACTTTGAAGTCCATATCACCCAGATGATCTTCGTCACCCAGGATATCGGTCAGGATAGCATATTTACCATCGGCAGGGCGAGTGATCAATCCCATTGCCACGCCGCTGACGTGTTTCGGGATAGGAACGCCTGCATCCATCAGGGCCAGACTTCCGGCGCATACAGTGGCCATGGAAGAGGAGCCGTTCGATTCGAGGATATCGCTTACGACGCGAACAGTGTATGGGTAATCGCTGCCCGGCATCATTTGCCTGAGTGAACGCATCGCCAGGTTACCGTGACCGACTTCGCGGCGGCTCTGACCACGCATCATCTTTACTTCACCCGTGCTGAACGGAGGGAAGTTATAATGCAGGAAGAATTTAGAATCGATCGACTTTGCTGCGCTTTCGATCAGCAATTCGTCCAGCGGAGTGCCCAGCGTAACGGTAGTCAGTGACTGCGTCTCTCCGCGGGTAAACAAAGCAGAACCGTGCGGCGTCGGCAGTGGATCGATTTCCATTGCCAGCGGGCGCACCTGGTCCAGTGAACGGCCATCGAGACGGATCCGGTCATCGAGGATCATATTACGAACGACATCCCACTGGAGGTCGGCATAGTATTTCTTGGCGAGCTTCTTCTCGCTGTCGGTAGCTTCTTCACCAAGGCTGGCGATCAGCTCGTCTTTCAGCAACGCATAAGCGTCCGAGCGATCGTGCTTGGAGCTGGCCGAACGGGAGATCTGGTAAACCTTATCCTTTGCAAAAGCGGTCACCTTTGCCAGCAGTTCTTCGTTCTGCTCGGGTTTCTTATAGTCGCGTTTTGCGGTAACGCCAGCCTTGGCACGCAGTTCTTCCTGCGCCTTGATATGAACGCGGATCGCGTCGTGCGCAATTTCCAGGGCCTTTACCAGGTCTTCTTCAGAACATTCTTTGGATTCGCCTTCCACCATCATCAGGTTCTTGTCGGTAGCGGCGATCACAAATTCCATATCGGCCTTTTCCAGTTCGGTACGGGAAGGATTGACGATAAATTGACCGTCAACGCGTCCGATACGAACTTCGCTGATGATCTCCTTGATGGGAATATCAGAAACAGCCAGTGCTGCAGATGCCGCCAGGCAGGCCAGCGAATCCGGCATCACTTCATAATCGCTGGATACCAGGCTCAATAAAACCTGGACATCGCAGAAATAATCTTCAGGGAACAAAGGACGCAGCGCGCGGTCGATCAGACGGCTGGTCAATATTTCGTAGTCGTTCAAACGGGCTTCTCTCTTGAAGAAGGAACCGGGAATACGACCTGCAGAAGCAAATTTTTCTTGATAATCAACAGATAAGGGGAAAAAATCCTGTCCTTCCTTTGGTTCTTTGTTGGCAACAACAGTCGCGAGAATGATACAATTACCCTGACGAACGGTAACGGATCCATCCGCCTGGCGCGCGAGCTTACCGGTTTCAATGGAAACCATACGGCCCCCGCCGATGTCAAATGTTACGCTAATGGGTTGTGAAAGCATGAGATGATCAGCTTTATCGAATAACGGTTCTTCGTAGTAAGGTGGGAACGGAGTGTAAAACCGTAATTCAGTGTTAATAAATATACCGGGAAGTTTCATCCATCATCAACACTTTCCCGGCAAAGCGCTGATGACTATCCTTTAGGAGAGACGCGCGGGGCGTCTCCAACCTTATTGTACAAATAAAACGATTCCCAACCGTCAAATCAGTTGGGAATGTTTCTTCTATACATAAAGAATTATTTTCTTAAGCCGAGTTTTTCGATCAGTTGACGATAACCGGTAAGGTTAGTTTTGCTCAGGTAAGTGAGCAGGCGCTTTCTTTTACCCACTAATTGCATCAGTCCGCGGTGTGTGGAGAAATCCTTCTTGTTGGCTTGCAGATGCTGCGAAATGCTGTTGATACGTTCGGTCAGCAAAGCAATCTGGCCTTCGATAGAACCGGTGTTGGTAGATTTTCCTCCAAACTCAGTGAAGAAACTTGCTTTTTTCTCTTTTGTCAAATAAGGCATTTCTAACTATTTATTGTGTACCAGGAAAATTTATCCCGAAAAATAACCCATTCCCGGTACAGGTAATGATGGGCATTCGGTCTGCGGACCAATTATCCGCTTAATCACTCAACTCTGCCAGTTTAGCAGGCGGCAAAATTAAGGGAAAAATCCAAGATACTAAAAATTAAGGGCAAAAATAGGTTAAAAATAATATTTATGTTGGCATAATTGGCTAATATTGGGCCGTTTATGCCTCATAATTGGCCTGTTATGCGACAATGAACAGCGATGGGCCCGCTTAATTATTAAAAGCCCCAATGAAAAAAAAGATCTTTTGTACGGTGACCAATGACCTGAATTATGATCAGCGTATGATGAGGATCTGCACTTCCCTGGCCAATGCGGGCTATGACGTAACGCTTATCGGACGAAGATCCCGCAAATCCCTTCCTCTCACTGAGCGAAATTTTCGCCAGCACCGGCTCCCGATGTGGTTTTCCAAAGGAAAACGCTTTTACATCGAATACAATATCCGGCTCTTTTTCTTCCTTTTATTCCAGAAAATGGACGCGCTTTGCGCGATCGACCTGGACTCGATCCTCCCCTGCTATCTTGTTTCGCGCTGGAAAAAGATCCCCCGGCTATATGACGCCCACGAATTGTTCTGCGAAATGCAGGAGGTCGTCACCCGGCCGCATGTATATAAGGTATGGAAAGCGATCGAGCGGTATTGTGTCCCGCAGTTTATCCATGGTTATACGGTTAACGAATGGATTGCGGAAGAGTTTAAAAAAATGTACGGTGTAGAGTACGCCGTCATCCGCAATATGCCCGTGCTGGAGGAAACGCCTCGGGCATCCACGTGGCCCTCAGACGAAGTCCCTGTGCCCGCCGCTCCTCCCATGGGTCTCTCCCCCGCATCCGCGCGTCAACGGTTTATCCTTTACCAGGGGGCGGTCAACGAAGGCCGCTGTTTCGAAACGCTGATCCCCGCTATGGCCGAAGTCGATGCCCCGTTGCTGGTCTGCGGCGACGGCAACTTTATGCAGCAGGCCAGGCAGCTGGCTAAAGAATATGGACTGGAAGAAAAGATCACTTTTAAAGGATATGTGCGGCCCGAGGAGCTGAAAGCGATCACAAGGTCCGCCTGGTGTGGCCTCACGCTTTTTGAAAACACCGGGATCAGCAATTATTATTCGCTCGCCAACCGCTTCTTCGACTATATTCAGGCAGGTATCCCCCAGGTGGCTGTCAATTACCCCGCTTACCAGGAAATAAACAATTCCTGTCAGATCGCTGTTCTTATAGACAAACCCGGAATCCGGGAGATAGCGGATGCCTTGAACCGGCTGTTGAACGATAGGAATTTATACAATAGATTATCAGAAAATTGCGCACAAGCCCGGCTTCGCTATAACTGGCAGGAAGAGGAAAAAAAGCTGATCCGCCTTTACCATCAATTACTCAATTAGAACGTGGAGAATCACCTACATATCGTCTGCCTGGATGTGCCCTTTCCGGTAAATTACGGAGGAGTCTTTGACCTTTTTCATAAACTCAGGCACCTTCATAGCGCCGGCGTAAAGATCCATTTGCATTGTTTTGAATATGGGCGCGGAGAGCAGCCGGTGTTGAACGAATACTGTGTGGAGGTGAACTATTATGCGCGTCATGAGGGGCATAAAGGGTTCTCGCATAAGCTTCCTTATATCGTTTGCTCGCGGTCGAACCGCGAGCTTCTTGACCGATTACTCCAGGACGTCTACCCTATCCTGCTGGAGGGCGTTCATTGCACCTATTTATTAAACGACGAACGCTTCCGCGACCGGAAGATCATCCTGCGGCTGCACAATGTGGAGTATCAATACTACCGGCAGCTATACGTTTCCGAAAAATCTCTTCTGAAGAAGATCTATTATCTGCACGAGAGCAATTTGCTCCGGCAATACGAGCAGCGCATTGCCCATAAGGTACAGATACTGGCCGTTTCCGAAAAGGACAGTGAACTCTATCGGCATGAATTCGGCGCGGAACATATCGAGACGCTGCCTGTCTTTCTGCCCTTTGAAGAGGTGCGCAGCAAGGAAGGCACGGGCTGCTTTTGTCTCTATCATGGGAATCTGTCCGTCGCGGAAAACGAGCAGGTGGTGATCTGGCTGCTGAAAAAGGTCTTCGCCCCGATGGAGATGCCGTTGATCGTATCCGGCAAGGCGCCTTCGGCCCGTCTCTACCGTTTGATCGAACAGTATCCGCAGGCCTGTCTGATCCCCGATCCTTCGGAAGAAGAATTGCAGGACCTTATCTCAAAAGCCCAGGTCAATATCCTCCCTTCCTTTAACTGCACGGGGGTCAAACTCAAATTACTCAATGCGCTCTTCAACGGCAGACATTGTATTGTCAACAAGGATGCGGTGGAAGGCTCCGGTCTGGAGCCCGTTTGTCATATCGCCGACAGCGCAGAGGGGCTTCAGACTCTGATAAGCGATCTTTATACACAGCCCTTTACACCGGAAGAGATCGGCACGCGCCGTGAGGTGCTGGGAAAGCTTTACAATCAGGAGGAAAATTTGCAGAAGCTGTTACAGTATATTCAGAATTAGGCTGCGCCATATTCAAGGGTTCGCGGTACCGGCTGACTCGGTGATTTGCCGGCCGGCTTACTCGGTGATTGTCCCGCTGCCTTAGTTCGGTGATTTGCAGGGTCATCTCCGTTCGGTGATTTGCCGGCGATTTTTCTTGCCGCCTTAGGTCAGCGTAGCGTTGTCGATCACCTTGCCTCTTTCGGTTCTTACCATGCGGCCGGGGAATTTATTGATGACGCGGTAGTCGTGTGTGGCCATGATGATCGAAGTGCCATAGTCCCGTGAGATGCGGAACAGCAGCAACATAATTTCGTCGGAGGTCTCCGGATCGAGGTTACCGGTAGGTTCATCGGCCAGGATCAGCTTCGGTGAGTTGAGGAGGGCCCGCGCGATATCTACGCGTTGTTGTTCACCGCCGCTCATTTCGAAGGGCATCTTAAATCCTTTGGATTTAAGCCCAACCTTGTCCAGTACATCGGCAATCTTTTCATCCATCAGCCGGACATCCTTCCAGCCCGTTGCCTTCAATACAAATTTCAGATTATCGTTGACATTCCGATCGGTGAGCAATTGGAAGTCCTGAAAAACGACACCCAGCGTGCGTCGCAGATAGGGAACTTTTTTCCAGTCCATTTCCCGCAGGTTGAAGCCGGCGACCTGTCCTTTTCCTTCCCGCAGACTCAGATCTCCATAGAGGGTCTTCAACAGACTGGACTTCCCGGCGCCTGTTTTTCCAACGAGATAGACGAACTGACCTTTCTCGACCGTCAGGTTTACGTCCTGAAGGATAAGATTGTCGCCCTGGTAAATATTAGCCTGCTGTAATTCTACGATAGTTTCAGCCATAGAAAAGGAATGATTTTGCTGGGTCCGAACAAAAATAAGGAAAAAACCGGCTGCTCTGGCTAGACTTTTGATAAACCCTCTTCGGGATCATTGGGTGTTTTATCTCCCCTGTCTGCCTTCAACATCAGCCGTAACGCGGAATCGTTGGCAAAATAGCTCATCATCCAGTTCAGAAAAACGATCAGCTTATTTTTGACGCTGAGGATCAGCATGAGGTGGACAAACATCCAGGTCAGCCAGGCAAAGGTGCCCTGAAAAGAAAAACCGGGCAGATCCACAACCGCCTTTCTTTTTCCTACCGTTGCCATGGAGCCTTTATTACGATATTCAAATTCCTTGCGGGGATTTCCTTTCAGTTCGGCTTTAAAGTTATGCACCACGTTGCCGGCCTGTGACAGCGCCACATTGGCCAGCTGCGGATGGCCGTGCGGATACTTTGGCGTTTCCATATAGGCAATGTCTCCGATGGCATAAACGCCATCGAGTCCTTCGACCTCGTTATATCGGTTTGTCTTTAACCGGTTTCCGCGGACCATGGTGGATGCCGGTATGCCGTCGATCGTATTGCCGGTAACGCCAGCCGCCCAGATCAGGTTTTTGGAGGGAATCGTTTCCCCGCCCTTCAGCCGGACGGTATTGCCGTCATAGTCTTCCACGACCGTGCCGGTCCTGACGATTACTCCCAGTTTTTCGAGATAATACCTTGATTTTTTCCTGGAAGCGTCGCTCATCGAGTTGAGCGTATTGGGCGATCCTTCCAGCAGATAGATAGAAAACCGGGAAAAGTCGACTTCCGGATAGTCTTTGGGAAGGATATTCTTCTTCATTTCCGCCATTGCGCCGGCCAGCTCTACCCCGGTCGGTCCGCCGCCCACAATGACAAAGTTCAACAGGGACTGCAGCTCATCCGGTCCTGCTTCGATCGTATCTTCAAAGGTCTGCAGGATCCGGTTGCGCAAAGCCATCGCGTTGGGAACCGATTTCATCGGGAAAGAATAGTTCTGAATGCGGGCGTTGCCAAAATAATTGGTTGTACACCCGACCGCGATGACCAGCTTGTCATAAGCGATCCCGCCAACCGATGTATAAACCACTTTGGCAGTCGTGTCTACTCTCGATATCTCCGCGATCCGGATGATCACGTTTTGCGTGTGCTGAAAGATCTTACGCAAGGGGAAGGAAATGCTGGACGGTTCGAGCCGGGCCGTTGCCACCTGGTACATCAGCGGTTGAAACATGTGGTAATTGTGCCGGTCGATCAGATAAACTTCGTACGCCGTATTGTTCAGCTCACGTGCTATGCGCAGACCTGCAAAGCCTGCGCCCAGGATAACGATACGCTGTCTGTTGTTGCTTCCTTGTGCCATAAGATTTGTTATTGGTTAAATGCCGGTTGATTGTGCTGTAGTTCCTTTCTGACTATAAAGTTAAGCCTAAGCGGCCAGATTGCTGTATTCAAATTTGATGCCCGCCTGGGGGTCTGTTCTTACTCCTTCCTTTCGGTTCGTCCGCGGAGTCGTTCGGCCGCTGGCTTGTCTTCCCTGCCTGTCTCCTGTCGTCTCCTGAATAAATTGCGGGTGATAACGCCAATCCATCCTATCTGGATGCCGTCGTTTGTTGCAGATCCAGCATATCCATTCGCGATGGCGACTTTTTTCCTGCTGCCACGGCGTCTTTGTATCTCGTTAATGAGTAAACGCTGCGGTATTACCGCAGACCACCAACCGACAAATTCATCGATGATACAAATCATCTTCCATTCAGATATAAATGATTCCTCTCAGCAACAAAGAACAGGGGTATAAATTATCCACAACAAGAAAGGTTTGGCTTTGCATTTGCGGCGTCGCGCTTCTATTAAATAACCATAAACCTAACCTTTATGATTCAAATCTTCGATCAATTGGGAAAGATCAGATCACTGTCCGTAGAATGCAAGGCCTTTCTGTCGGATGCCGTTGAAAAGTTCAGCTATAAAAGAGAAGAGACCGTGTTCAGATCAGGGAATGACTGTAATTATTTGTATTACATTACCGGGGGAACGCTTTTATGCAAGAATGATAGTTTAACAGAGGAAGCAGACACGCCAAAGTATACCTGGGTTTTGGTAAAAGATCAAATAGCCACTTGTCCCGAGAGTTTCTTCGGCAACCGAAAAGCGTTGCATAGTATAATTGCCTACGAAAAAACAAAAGGGTTCAAGATCAGCAAAGAAAATGCAATAAAAGCAAAGAAATTTCCGGAGTGGATGGCGATCTGGGATTATTTACTTAGTGAATACTACGCTATTCATACTATCAAATCAACTTATTGGATAAACAAAGACTCAAAAGGATTAGCTATGTATATCAAACAAAACGATCCGGAGTTTCTTTCATTACCGGGGCGTCTGATAGCCGGTCATCTGGGCATCTCCAGGTCTACCTGGCAAAATATGCGAAGTGATATAGTATAAACTGATCTATTAAAAAATACCAATTTTGGTATACTTAAAAAAAACAGTTTAAAACTGGTATCGTTTTCCGTAAGTTTCGCCGCTATCTTTACTCTCGCATTCCGACACGACGCGTTGCCGGTAATGACAAAACCAGGCCACTTCCGGTGATCAGTATCCCCGGAGGGCAACAACAGTCACGGGTAAAGGAAGCAGAGGCCTCCCTCCTTCTATCCGAGGCGTGTGGGCTGAAGATGCCAGGTCGAGGGTAGAATGACCTGAATTGAAGGATAAGTCGGGCCGTATACAATCGGCTGTCTTGGGTGGACTGGGCATGTGGACGAGGTGCCCTTTCCGGTTGAGCGGTTGGATGAAGTACCGGTGGGCGTGCAATAGGCAGACCCGGTAGTACGGGGCAAGATCTTCGGTCAAGGCATTGTGGTTTTGTCGGCTGTCTGCTCATGAACAGGCGGTATTTATCGGTTCGGAATGTAAATAAATTCAGAGTCCGGGCTCTTATTTTTTAACTCATAAACTTTTATTGATGCTTTTTCACATAGCCTTCTGGGCGGGATGCTTCCTGCTCAGCGGTGAGAGTCATGTCCTCGCACAAGCGACTGTTTGTAAAGATCCGGGGATGATCAACCTGCTTACGGCAGTGAGACGTTCGGGGCCAAATCCGGCGGTGATGGAACAGGTGACGGAACAGGCGGGAGCCAGAAAGGACGGGGAAAAACCATCGGTTCTTAGCAAAGAAGCGTTGGAGCAGTATTGTGAAAGGATCTCCAGGGACCGCAGCTGGCTGTTTTTCACGCAAAGCCGGTATGGGAAGATGAAGATAAGGATGTGCGGCGTCTATACGCATGGCAGCACGCTGTTCTTTCTCCTTCGGGTGTCCAACCGGTCTCCGCTGGATTATGAAGTGGACAGTGTCCGGTTCTTTATCGACGAAGCGCCGCGTACCCTGATCCAGTGGCTCACAAAAACGCCTCCTGTGCGAACGCCCTTTCATCCAAAGATCATCCCGTTGCGGCCGGTGTTTGTTTACGACAGCCTGACAAGCGTCAAGGCCTATGGCAGGGGTTTGTGTGTGCTCGCTTTTCCACGCTTCACCCTGCCCAGGGGGAGACGTTTGTTTATCGAGATAACCGAACGGAATGGAGGAAGGCTGCTTTGTGTCACCGCATCCAATTTTGTGCTGGAAAGAGCGCGATTTATCTGATTTTTTTAAACAATTTAATTATGTACAAGGAAAATTTTGAGTATCTGAATGATACGCTGAAATACATGGGTTTTGGAGAGGGAGGTCCTTTGAACAAGAGCCTTTCCGAAGCCATCGATGCTGGAGAGCCTGCTTTTGATCTGACAACAGAAGCCTGGTTTGACGACGAAACCAGGATAGAAGTCATTCTTCATTTCAAGAAGTCTGCGACAACAGAGGCGTATTTCTTTACCAAATACGATGCGCTGCTGCGCTACCGGCTGGATGAATCCAAAAATAAGCTGCAGACCTTTTATGTCTATAAGGGTTCTGGAGTAACCTTTAAAGAAGCCTATAACCTGCTGTGCGGACGAGCCGTCAACAGGACGTTCTACGACGCCAAAGGCGAAAAGTACAATGCCTGGGTACAGCTGGACTTCGATATAAAAGATCTGCACGGTAATTACAAGCTGATCTATTACAGAGAACCGTATAATTATCCGCTGGAGCAGGTCCTGGAGAGTTACCCTATCCGGGAAATGAAATTCGAAGACCTGCGGGCCAATCTTATCCGGGCCATGCGACGAGGAAATATCCAATTGGTCACTTTCGAAAGGCCGCAAAAGACAGAAAAAGTGTTGATTGAGGCAAACCCGCAAACAAGGGCCATCAATATCTATTCCTTGGCAACGAGAGCCAGATCCTTTAAGGATGAGAAAGACCAGCACCCTATACCGGAAGAAGAGCAGGCGCTGCTGACAGATCCGACGGTTGATCCGGGAGAAGAAGAGTCGGAGCATGAGCCGGAGCATGAGCCGGAAGAAGTCGTGGTGGAAATGACCCAAACGGCAACACGTACAAAAAAAAGAAGATAACTCCCTTTTTAACCCTCCCAGGCGATCTCGAACCCAGGTCGCCTGGGCTTAAACAGACCCTACATGAATTATCCCTATAATTACCTCAAAGCGCTGCCGGATTTCAGCGCCTTTCAATTTGGCGACATCGGCAAAATGACATACTGCTCCGGCAGCTACGCTTTATCCCTTCGAAAAAAAAAGATATCGTAGAGCTGGCCCTTAACGATCTCCGCGAGGGAACGATCCAGCCGTCACAGATAACCGATCAATCAGACCTCGCCCATATACAGGCGACAATCATCCAGGTGGTCGAGCTCTACACCGAAAAATATCCAATGAAGACGGTCAGGTTCCACGGCGGCACGAGAGAAATAACACAATTGTTCCGATCCGCCATCACCAACTACCTGGAAAAGCTGCTGCCCATGTTCGAAATACGTCCCGAAAGGCCAAGCTTCTTCTCATTCGGGCATGGACACCCAACCGCCTTTCTGTTAAAACGAAAAATGGATTGGTATTTTGCGGTCCATACCATTTCGACGACGCTTTGCAGCCGGAGCCAGCTTTTTGGGAGAAATGTACACGTGGAACTGAGTAAGCAGATAGAGATCAGTATGGTATCAGATGAAAAATAAAAGGTATAGTTTTCATGAGATAAGGTTTAATAAAGCCCCGGGGATTTCTATCCGCTGGGAGTTGTTTTACGATTAACAACACTTCACCATCCTTATATCTTTCTTCATAGGCAATGGGTTAGTAAAAGCCCCGAGGATGTCTATCTATAAGGGGCTGTTTTTTTAATGGACTATATTCGCTGTTCCCCCGGGGATTTCCATCCACCGGGGGCCTTTTAAGAAAAAACCCGTGCCAGGCACGGGTCAATTTCAACCTATCGTCCAAATCCTTAAGCCAGCACAGCTATCAATCCCTTGATCACAGCGCCCAGCTTTACCGCCTCCAAAATCCTCGACTCCGTGCTGCCATGCTGCAATACCGATCTTTCATGCGAACTAACACACATTTCACAACCATTGATCGAAGAGACCATCAGGCTCACCAACTCAAAAAATTCCTTGCCCAAAACGGGGTTCGCCATAATCGTCATCTTGATACCAGCAGGAGAATTTTCGTAAAAATCCTTTTTAAGGAAGTGACGGAACCGATAATAGATATTGTTCGTGTTCATCAATGAGGTACAGGCAATAATCTCCCCAATCTCGGCGTCTGTGGCTCCAGCGTCTTTAGCCTGCCCGGTAAGCGACTCCTGCAAAAGCACAAAGCGCTCATTCACCGCAACCGCCAAAGCCAGCAACAAGGCTTCTTTCCGGTTCAGGTACTGCGTATTGTTCAATACATTTCCAACATTGATCTTCAAATCTTTTATAAACCGGCTCTCGGCCGCTGCCAGCGCCAACACATTGGCAGAAGGCTCATAACCCGTCAGATTAAGGTCGTTCAGTAGATTCTGAAACGTTTCATTTTGTAAGGTCGTAGTCGTACTCATAGTGCTTATTTTAAAAACGGCCGCCCCAAAGGTACTCTCCCCGGAACGACCGCTCATGTGTGATCAGTAATATCAATATTAGTTCAGCGCCAGCTGCGTAGTCAGCGTCTCTTCGCCTTTCTTCCAGTTGCAAGGACAAAGCTCGTCGGTCTGCAGAGCGTCCAGAACACGAACAACTTCCTGTACGCTGCGGCCTACGTTCAGATCATAAACGCTTACCCAGCGAACGATACCCTGAGGGTCGATAATAAAAGTAGCGCGGTAAGCGATCTTTTCTTCGCTATCCAGGATACCCAGCTCTTCAGCCAGTGACTTGGATGTATCAGCCAGCATCGGGAACTTCAGGTCACGCAGATCGCTGTGATCTCTTCTCCAGGCTGCATGTACAAACTCAGAATCGGTAGAAGCGCCAATCACAACAGCGTCTCTGTCGGTAAACTCGCTGTTCTTCTTGTTGAATTCAGCAATCTCCGTAGGACAAACAAAAGTAAAATCCTTAGGCCACCAGAACATCACCGTCCACTTGCCTTCTCCGGCGGCATACGCTTCGGTGATCTCCGTAAACTCCTTACCCTTTTCGATAGATACAACTGCTTTCTTTTTGAACGCAGGAAACTTTTCTCCAATTGACAAAACTCTGTTTGGCATATGATGTGTTGTTTTTAAATAAAAAAATGAAGATCAAAAATTCGCAGGCAGGCTAAATCGTTTACTCCCCTTTTTGCCGCGGGGAAAGGCATAATTGCGATGCAAATGTATGACAACAATGTATAGAACATCATCGCATTTTTCTATAAACTGATAGATTTTATCTATGAAGGGGAAAAACTATTCGACAGCCGGTACAGATCTCCCTTTATCCAGGGTGAACGACACTAAACCCGTGATCAACAGCCCAAAAACGGACATCATCCCTAGTGCCCATTGCAGGCCGGCATGCTGCGCAACGGAGCCGATTACCGGTGGAACGAGCAAAAAACCCAGATAACCCACCGTAGATACCGCAGCAATAGCCGAACCGCTGCTCATTCCAGCAGCACGCCCGGCCATACTAAAGACCATTGGGATCACACAACTGACGCCAAACCCGGTCAGGACAAACCCCAGTCCCGCCGTGACCGGGAAAGGACAAAGGGTCGCCAGGATAAGCCCGGCAAAGATCAGACAGCCGCTGTAGATCAACATTGTCCGCACGCCAAACCGGTTCGCCAGCCGATCTCCTGTCAACCGGCCCAGGGTCATCGCCACCAGGTAAACGACATAGCCAAGCGTAACCACGTACTTAGTCGCATGAACGGCATCCCGGAAGTAAATACCGCTCCAGTCAACCATCGTTCCTTCGCAGGCCATGCTGGCAAACGAGATAAGACCATATTTGACCAGCGTTTTATCCGGCAGAGCAAACCAGGGTTTGCGCTCCCTCGTCGCAGGCTGCTGCCGCAGAGCGCCCGGGAAAGCATAGACACAGCTTAAGGTCAGGGCAGTACCGACAAAAAGAAAATGCCAGCCCGGTGAAACAGCCAGCCTGACCATCAGCGCCCCCAAGGCCGCCGCCGCCAGACAGGCAATACTCCAAACGCCATGGAACCTGGCAATGATACTCTTCTCAAACAACGCCTGCACCCCTATCGACTGTGCATTGACGGAGATATTCAGCAGATTGCGGGATACCCCAAAACCAACCAGCGCCGCCACCAGCTGCCAGGTCTTTGTTGCAAAACCGATCAGACACAGCATCAGATTAAACAACACCGCTCCGATCATCATGATCCGACGGCTGTCATGACGGCTTAACAATACCCCCGTCACAGGCAGGGTACCCATTAAACCAACGGGCAGTGCAAAAAGCACTGCCCCCAGTTGTTCGTTATTTAAATGTAAATGCTGCTGTATGGTAGGGATCCGCGACGCCCAGGTTGCAAAACCAAAACCTGAAACAAAGAAAAAGACGGCGACACGAACACGGGTCTTTGCGGGGGATAGCATCCGCAAATGTAACAATTCTGCCCTTAGTTAAAACTGCTCTTCAGCTCGATATACTTGTTCAGATCCTTTGAATCCAACCCCTTTGCCTTCATCCTCGTTACATAGGCCGCATCCACCCCTGTAGCCTTTAGTGAAGTCAGCATATCCACCGGAATATCCTTATAACCTATCTCGCTGAACTCCTTTACAAAGGAAGACGTTACCCCTATGGACTTAAGGGTTACCAGCTGATCGGGTTCCAGCTTGCGATAACCGATCTGCTCAAAACTCCTTCCGAAATCAGGAGTAACACCCAGTGACTTCAAGGTGATCAGATCATTTGCTGATATATTCTGGTAGCCTGCCTTCTCCCATCCCTTGACAAAGTCTGCCGTTATTCCCAGGGAGTGGAAAGTAACCAGGTTGTCATGACTAAGATGATCATACCCTACTTCTTTAAAAGAAGAAATATAAGCATCATCAATATTCATCGCTTTGTTCGTGATCAGGTCGTCCACAGAAAGACTACGACCTTCGGCCTTATTGACGGAACTGATATACGCCCCATCGATATTCATCGCTTTTAACGATGTCAGCTGAGCTGCCGTCAACTGCCCCAGCCCGGCCGCCTTCAGCTGCCCGACGTATGCTTTGTCTACATTCAACGCCTTCAGGGAAACCAATTGATTCAGCGTAAACGAGCTGCCCGTATATTCTTCTTTCCAGTACCGGATATATTCCTTATCGATCTTCAAAGCGGATAATGTGATCAGTTCCCGACAAGAGACATGCGGAAAGCCGCTCTCCACGATCGAATGGACATAGGCCTTTGTGATGTCCAGCATAAAATAAGTGCCCTTAAGATGCTCTTTCTCCAGATCAAGCCCCATCTGTTTCAACGCACTCACATACGACTCGTTTGCCGTAAAGACAAAATTGCCATATCCCTGTTTTCCGTCAAACTGCCCCTTGAACGTAATATACCCCGCCTCCCGGGTCAGTTTAAAGTTAACCGTGCCCGCACCAGGATAGGGATCAACCTCATTTTTGTTGACGGAAAAATTGCTTTGCCAGTGGTGGGTCCCATTTCCCTTGGACAAGGTAAACTGCAGCTTGTCTCCTTCTGTTGTCACAAACCAGGAGCCATCTGTCAACTCATCCTCACCCGGCCTCCGGAACCCTTTCATGCCATGCAGCGATTTCAACGCCGGCATCGGCGTGACCACAGGCATTGGAGATAATGAGGGCATAGGTCCGCCCGCCCCGGCAGGAACAGGGGTTGCAGCAGCCGCAGGTGCAGGAACCGGTGCGACCGGCGCCACTGCAGGAGCCGCTGAAGCAGCCGGCGCAACAGGCGCTACCGGCGCTGGGGTATCCGACTCTTCTCTTATCGTGGTATCCACTTTTACGTTGATAGTCTCCGCTACTTTGACGTCGACCTTTGCAGAAACGGCAGCCCTTGCTGCAATAGCAGCGTCAGCGGCGATTGCCGTCCTGGTGTCTGTCGTGATATGAGCTGCAGCCGTCTGGGCCACTGCAGCAGGTTTATTCAAGGCGCAGACCAGCCCTGTCAACAAAGGCAACAGGAAAAAGTATTTCCAGACGGTATGACGGGAAGATCGTTTACTGTTCATCATAACAATTCGTTTTTTCAGCAGTGATTGATTATAATTATTGGTCAGACTAAACGGTAAGTTGGGAACCGATACCCGAAGCAAATTCAACTGGTAAGCCGAAGGATCGACTTCGCTATGCCCCAGTACAGCGTCGTCGGTGAGAAATTCAAGATTGTTCTCTATTTCCCTCCGGTACAACCAGATAAAAGGATTAAACCATTGTAAGATCAACGCCGCCTCTGCAAAAAGGATATCGAGGGTATGCCTGCCGCTGACATGCGTCTTCTCGTGCAGCAGGATCTGGTTATATGTCTCCCAGTCATAGTTGGCCGGGTTGATGAATATCGTGTTGCCAAAGGAGCAAGGCGCGCGGTTACCCGAAGTTTCTACGATCCGGAAACGCCCATCCCTTATAGCTGGGGCCGCATACGACTGATACAACAGGATCAGCATCTGAAAGAGAAAATTGACTGCAAATATCAACACGCCGAAAAGGTAACAATAGGACAGCCACTTCAGGATACGCTGTGCCAACGATGGCCCCGCAGCCGACACCGTTACGGACTTGTCGGATTGTGATCCCACAGCCTTGTCAGATTGCGAAGCCCCTTCGTTGACGGACTGTCCCCCCAAAGCGTTGTCCAACCGCGCCCCCGCCAAGTCCTTGTCCGACGACGAAGCCGCCGCACCGCTGCCGGCCTCCCCGGACCTCACGGTCTTTTCTGCGGATGAAGCTGTCCCACCCTTGTCCCCGGTCTGCAAGATCATCGCCTTACGCTGTCGCGCCAACCCTACCGGCGTGGCTTTAGCGGCATCCGACAAGGGAGCTGCCGCAGTCTGATCCAAGGGCGCTGTATCCAGTTCATTACTGTTCACCGGCGTTACGGCACTTGCCTCATCGCGCTGCCATAGCTTCGCCCAATCCTGCGCCAGCGAAGAATAACTTTCCCGCCAGCTCCACTCGCGCGGCACGCTGATCAACGGCAGTACAAACGATACCGCCAGACAACCCATCAACACCCACCGGTTTAACCGGTAAAACGTCTGCTTTTGCAACAGACCCTTGTAGAAGAGAAGACAAGCCGTAGTAATTGCCGCAACATGCAGGATATAAGGTATCATTTCTTCTGGGATTTTATGATCTCCAATATTTCGTTTAATTCGGTCTGCGTCAGCCTCTGCTCCTTAGCGAAATAAGCCAGCATCCTGGGATAAGAGTTATTAAAATACAAGCGGACAATATCGTCAAACGCCAGCTTCTGATACTCTTCCTTGGTAACGATCGGATAGTACTGAAAGGTGTTCCCGAACGTTTCATGATTAAGAAATCCCTTCTCCTCGAGTATCCTTACCATCGTCGCCACGGAGTTATAATGCGGCTTGGGCTCGGGCAGCTCAGCAATGATCTCCTTTATAAACGCTTTGCCCAAATGCCAGAAGGCCTGCATGATCTGCTCCTCCCTTTTGGCTAGTTTCTGCATGTCTCTCAATTTTTATTAAAGCTACTACTAATGAATTAGTTTTGCAACTAATTCATTAGTTTTTTTATTTTTTTTTGCGCATCTGGTTTGCTAAAGTCAAATGTGTTTAAATTTGAGCAGCTACTACATAGCCAAAAACGAACTGCCAAATGAATGCTACTATCGGCGAAAATTTTTCAGCCGGCGCCTTATCTCTACTGAACGAAACTGATCTGCTCGCCCGCATCGCCAAAGGGGATGAAAAAGCCTTTGGCCTCGTCTTCCACCATTACAGAGGTAAAATTTATTCTTACGCCTTCCATCTTACCGAAAGCAGATCCCAGGCGGACGAGCTCGTGCAGGATGTCTTTCTGAAGGTCTGGCTGTACCGGGAAAAGGTGACCCAGGTTCTTCACTTCGACAACTGGCTCTTTACCATCGCCCGTAACCAGATCTTCGACCGGCTGAAACAAATGGCAAAAGAAGCGAGCTTCCGCAAACGAATGGCCGACCTGCCGGAATCTATCATCAATCCAGTAGAAGACCAGCTGCTCAGCCGGGAAAATGAAGACCGCCTGCAAAAAGCGCTCGATCAACTATCCCCGCGGCAAAAACTCATCTTCCATCTCAGCCGCCGGCAAGGCATGAAACATGAAGAGATCGCATCCCATCTGCAGATATCGAGACATACGGTAAAGACGCACTTAGTGCAAGCGCTGAAAACACTTAGAGAAGCGCTTTACCTGCACACGGATGGTATGATACCCGTCGCTATATTGATGCTGCTCTCCTGATTTTTTTATATTCGTCTACTCCTATCAACTGGTTTTTCAGTCTTTATTGACAATGGAAGATAACGAACGACTTGCCTGGCTTTTCCAACGCTACCATGAGAAGACCTGCACACGGCAGGAAAAGGAGGAGCTGTTTCAGCTGCTGCAATCAACAGCGCATGATGAGACCTTGCGTAACCTGATCGACACCTATTGGGACGCAGACCATCCCCTTTATCATCAGGATAAAGCAGCTGCAGACCTTATCCTCCGCCGCATTCTCCGCAGGGGCAAACAACAGACCAGGATACGCCGCATCGTTGCTTATACCCGCGTCGCGGCGATCCTCTTCGCCGTCTCTCTTCTTTGTTATCGTCTTTTTCATCTACATAAGGATTCTCACCCCGTCGCTGTCATACAGTCTGCAGCGCCGCGGCCTGCGCCGCATACCGACAGCTGTCTGACGCTTCCTGATGGAAGCAAGGTCCTGCTGCACGAACATTCCACCGTCGAATATCCCGCCAGCTTTGCCCGGACCCGTCCCGTCATTCTCCACGGCGAAGCCTATTTCGATATCCGCCCCGATCCACGCCCCTTTATCGTACACAGCGGTGTCGTCCGCACAACGGTATTGGGGACCGCCTTTAATATCAATGCCCGCAACATAAATAAGATTGTTATTACCGTCACGAAAGGTAAAGTAAAGGTCGAGAACGGTGCAGGACAATACAGCATCCTGCGGCACGACCAACAACTCTCGATCGACTCGCTGCATCAAGGGCGCGCCATACCGGTCGACGCTGCAGAAGCGATCGCATGGAAGAAAAATGATCTGCTGTTCAATGACGTAACGATGAAAGAGGCGATGGACGAATTAGCAAGGCGTTATCATACTCAAATTCTTTTTGCCAACCCCTCGGCAGCCAATTGCCGGGTAACCGCCTCGTTCACCGGTGGCGAATCCTTCGAAGCCGTACTCATGATCCTGACAAAGATCAACAATCTGGACTATGTCATCGACCAGGCAGCGGTGACCATCAGCGGCGAAGGATGTAAATAAACCGAAAATAACCGGGCGTTCACCTCCGGTAAAAATAATAGCCCGCCTCGGCTGGAACCCGAAGCAGGCTATACAGATACCTTTTGCCTTGACCAGGAGAGGTATCCGGTCCTAAACATGTTGCTCATCATTTAAAACAATCAAAACTATGACATTTTATTTATTGTCAGCCTTTGCACGCCCCTGTCTGGAACCAGGGCGGCAGCAGCTGTCTGGCCAAACAAAAAAATGGTTGCTGTTTTTTATGCGAATCAGCTTTATTTTCCTCCTGATCATCTCCTTTAGTATCCAGCTGCTCAGCGCCAGGGACGCGCACGGCCAGGACATGAACAAGGTCGTCATCTCGCTCGAAGTGAAAGATGAACCCCTGCTCAACGCCCTGGAAAAGATCCAGCTTAAAACGGCATTTACCTTTGCTTACAACAAAAGGGAGATTAAAAGAATACACAACCTGACCCTCGTCTCGGGAAGTATTTCGGTCTACCATATCCTGGAAACCCTGCTCGTCAATACCCGCCTGCGATACGAACAGCTGGGCAATACGATCATCATCTCTTCCGTCCGGGACCACAGCGAATCCGCGGTCGATGTCAATCTGCCCGCCATCGACCCAACAAAAGAAGAATGGAAGGACAGACCGATCACCGGTACGGTCACCAACGACAAAGGCGATGGTCTTTCCGGCGTCTCCGTGACGGTCAGAGGAAGTTCCCTTGGCACAACGACAGATGCAGAAGGAAAATTCAAATTGGCGGTTCCCGATGGGAACGTGGTATTGGAATTTTCTTATGTCGGTTATGAAACAAAGACGGTTGCAGTCGGCGCTCAAACCACGGTGACGGTCAGACTAAAAGAAAGCGTAACCGGTCTCAACGACGTGGTGGTTATCGGTTATGGTACAGCTAAGAAGTCGGACCTCACCGGCGCCGTCGCCAGCCTGAAAGGAGACCAGATCACCGACCGCCCCGTGCCCAACGTATCACAGGCACTGGAAGGGAAGGTTCCCGGTGTCGACGTCAACGTCAATAGCAATGCTCCCGGCCAGCCCGCAAAGGTTCGCGTCAGGGGTATCGGTTCTATCAATTCCAGCCTGGACCCGCTGTATGTTGTCGACGGCGTCAGCGGCGTAGACATCAATACGATCAACCCGCATGAGATCGCTTCGATGGAGATCCTGAAAGACGCCTCTTCTACCGCTATCTATGGCGCCCGCGGCGCCAATGGCGTCATCATGGTCACCACAAAGCGCGGCCGGCGCGGCGATACCCGCGTCACCTATGACGGCAATGCCAACGAAAGCGTCCTCTCCAGGCACCTGAAAACGCTCAATGCGGAGCAATTCATCCAGGTCTATAACCTGGCCTATGCCAATGGTCAGAAGTTCGACCCGCTGAATGGAGTTTGGGCGCCGCCCGTCCCGCTGAACCATATTGGCCTGCCCAAGCTATTCGATGTTAACGATAAGCCGCTGTACAATACTAACTGGGAACACGAGGTATATAAACCCGCCTTCTCCAATGACCACTTTATAAACCTGCAAGGCGGCAACGACAAATCCATCTATAGCGTGAGCCTTGGCTATCTGAACCAGAACGGCCTCATGATCAACAGCTGGTTTAACCGCTATTCCATGAAACTCTCCCTTGATAATGAGGTCAACAACTGGCTGAAGCTGGGCGGCAATATCGATGTGATCAAAAGCACACAGCGCATGGTATCCGACGGCAACGGCTCGCTCAATGTCCCGCGCATGGTCACCGAAGAAGTGCCGATCATTCCTGTCAAATATCCCGACGGAAGCTGGGCCGGCAACAACGATATCGCTGGTCTGGAAGGCGGCCCCAATCCTGTCCATATCTCACAGGACCGCTATACGCTCAACAATACCTTACAGGCCCTGGGAGACGCCTATGCCGTCATCCATATCCTGAAGGACCTCGATTTCAAATCAGATCTGGGCTACAACGTCAGCGGGCAAAAGAATAATTTCTATTCGTCGCAGGATCTTCCCCACCTTTCCCATGATCAGGGCGGACAAGCCACGATCAACTCCTATTATAACTATTACTGGCAGACGGAAAACTACCTGACATGGAATAAGACCATCACCCCTCGTCAGAAAATGAACGTCGTACTGGGAGCCTCCTGGCTTAAATACAGACAGGAATGGGTAGATGCCGAAACGCAGAATTTTATCGATGATTTCTTTCAGTATGAATACCTGACGGCAGGCTCGGTTCGCAACAACACGCAGTCGCTGGATTATTCCTGGTCCATGAACTCTTATTACGCCAGGGTCAACTATAACATCGATGAAAAATATCTTTTCACCCTAACCGGCCGCTATGACGGCTCTTCCAAGTTCGGAAAGAATAACAAATACGCCTTCTTCCCCTCCGTTGGGGCAGCCTGGAGAATAACGGAAGAGGAGTTCCTGAAGAACAGCAGCATCATCAGCCTGCTGAAGGTCCGGGGCAGCTTTGGATACTCGGGTAACCAGGAGATCGGCCAGTACGAGTCGCTCGCACAGGTACAGCCCGGCACCACCGTGCTGAACAATGCCAACCAATCCTCCCTGCTGCCCAATTATATCGGAAACCCCAATCTGAAATGGGAAAAGTCACGACAACTCGATGCGGGCGTCGAACTGGCGCTTTATCGTGACCGGATCAGTCTGAATGTCGACTACTATAACCGTACGACAAAAGATCTGCTGCTGCAAGCGCCTATTCCCTGGTCCGCAGGCGAACAGCAGAACAACGTCTATGAAAACGTTGGTTCGGTCCGCAACAGCGGGATAGAGGTAAATCTTCAGACGATAGACATCCGCACAAAGGACTTTACCTGGACCACCAATTTCATCTTTGCATCGAACAAGAACAGGATACTCAAACTCAACGACGGCAATGCCGATATCTTCCCTGGTCCCAATTTCCTTGGTCAGACCAACGTGCTGCGCGTCGGTAAGCCGATAGGCTCCTTTTATGGCATGACACGGGTCGGCACGTATGGAACCAACGAAGAAGCAGATGCCGCTTCGCATGGGCTTCATACCGGCGACCGCAAATACATCTATAATAAAGACGGCAGCCCTTATTATAGCATCATCGGCCGCGCCTATCCAAAATGGACGGGAACCTTCAGCAGTTCTTTTGCCTATAGGAACTGGGATCTGTCCTTTGACATCCGGTTTGTAGAAGGCGTGAACACGGCAGCCACCTTTAAACACTCCAGCGAAGACCGGCAGACCATCGCCAACAGCCTGGCTACTGTGCTCGACGCCTGGACGCCGACACATCAGAATACGCATATCTCACAGGTCCGCAACTACAAGTTTGCGCAGGATTCGCACTTTGATACCTGGTGGGTGGAAGACGGCTCTTTTATCCGCGGACAAAACATCACGCTTGGCTACACGATCCCCGAAGCCACGGTCCATAAGATGAAGCTGGCCAAACTACGGGTGGCTGCCAGCGTTCAGAACTTTTTTCTCAAAACGAAATACACGGGTTATGATCCGGAAGTGGATACGTTCAACGCCAGCTATGGAGCCAACAGCGGCTTCTCGCAAAACCTGGACTTCTTCCCCTATCCAAGGCCCAGAGTATACAACCTGAACTTATCGGTAGGTTTTTAACACCATAAAAAATGACATCAATGAAACGTCTGACATACTATTCTCTGCCCATAATGCTCCTGTTGCTGACGCTGGGCGCCTGTAAGAAGTTCCTGCAGGAAAAACCGACCAGCTTCCTCAGCCCGGGTTTTACCATCACCAATATCAAAGAGGCCCAGGCCCTGGTCAATGGCTGCTATTCGAAATTGCCCGCCTTTCTCAGCGGTCAGCCTTCTTCTTATGGCGGCAACACCTGGAACCTGATGGAGTTCATGACCGGCAAATCCAACAGCGACCTTGGACAAACGGACTTCAATATCTTCCAGAACCTGAGTTATAACAACAGCTCTTTCTATGTCGACACCTGGTGGCAGCAGCTCTATATGGGGATCGGCGCCTGTAATCTTGCGCTCGCAAGCATCGCTCCAGCCGACACAGCCGTGGTAAGCAACGGGGCAAAAGCCAATATGCTGGCCCAGGTCCATGCCCTCCGTGCGCTCTACTACTTTTATCTTGTACGGATGTATGGCGCGGTCCCGAAAGTTACGGGAACCCCGACAAACCTGGACAGTCTGAAGCTGCCACGGACACCTGCCAAGGCAATTTATGACAGTGTGATCATACCAGACCTGCTGACGGCCGAAACCATCGGTCTTCCCTGGCAGGACAATACCGGGCTGGTTGGAATGGGCGCGGTTGAATCGATCCTGGCGGATGTATACCTCACCTACGCAGGCGCGGCTATCCAGGGCGGAGACCAATATTATGCGGAGTCCGCCAAACGATCGTTGAACGTAATTGAAAACGGCGGCTATACGCTCTTCAACGACTACAAGGATATGCTCATCCCGGGCAACAAGAATACCGGCGAGTTTATTCTGCAGGCGCAGTTCTCCGCCGCCGCCAACAGCTCGAATCCGCTGACCCCGCTGACCATTCCCAACTATTCGGGTATTTCCAGATACTCGGACGAATATGGCTCCGTCTATCCGACCGACCAGTTCATAAAGTCCTATGACCCGGCGGACAGGCGTATCCAGGAAAGGGAGTTCTTCTATACCAGCTATCCCAGTATAAAAGACAATACCCCGGTAGTCTTCAAAGCGCATTATATCTATAAGTGGTTTGACTCGACAGCCGTAAGAAGTACAACAAAATCCGATCTTAATTATACCATCTATCGTCTTGCCGATGTCTACCTCCTCTACGCTGAAGCCTCCAACCGGGCCGAAGGCGGTCCAAATGCCGGTGCGATCAGCTATGTCAACCTGATCCGTAACCGCGCCGGGCTGTCGCCGATAGGTTCCCTTTCTCAAACCGACTTTGAACATGAAGTATGGCTGGAACGCTATTATGAGCTGTGTTTTGAAAACAAAATGTGGTTCGACATGATCAGAACACGGAAGGTGCACAATGATGTTACCGGCAACTGGGATGACTTTGTCGGCCACACCACGGTATGGGGAGCGACTTTCACAGCCAACCAGCTGCTTTTTCCCGTGCCGCTGCAGGAGATCCAGGTCAATCCCAACCTCTTACCCAATAACCCCGGATTTTAGAATGCCTGCCTCTGTCACCCCTGAAATACACAAAGACGCCGGAATACTCTCCGGCGTCTTTTATTTTAATCCTGTTTTAATAATGTAAAGGAAGGGCAAAAATAAAGCCCCTGTAGAAACAGGGGCCGTAACCAAAACTAACTGCTTATGAGAAAATTGTAACTGCTATTTGTAAATGATGATCATCAAATCATCTACACAAAGGTACATTCAACTTTGCATAGCATGGTGTTAATACTTCGTAACAAGTGTTAAAATTTACTAAAGATCTTTTAATCTCTGGAATAAGGATTGCGTCAGTGCTTCCAAAACACTTGTCATGAACACCAATACAAGCAAATCAAAGGCAGTAAAATTTGATGAATACGGAGGAATAGACGTCCTTAAAGTCGTTGAAGTAGAACGGCCCGCACCTGGCAAGGGACAGGTGCTCGTCCGCATGAAAGCCGCAGGCATCAACCCTGGGGAAGGCTCTATCCGGGAAGGAAAAATGGCAAAACAATGGCCGACCACCTTCCCCTCCGGTGAAGGAAGCGACCTGGCAGGTATCGTGGAAGAAGTTGGAACAGACGTAAAGAAAGGCGACGAGATCATTGGCTTTACCAACAACCGGGCAAGCCATGCGGAATTGATCCTCGTCAATGAAAATGAACTGGTTCCCCGCCCGGCAAAGGTTCCGTGGGAACAGGCAGGGGCTTTGTTTGTGGTTGGCACCACCGCCTATGCGGCCGTAAAGGCTGTTGGCGTGCAGCCTGGCGACGTGGTGGTCGTTTCGGGCGCGGCCGGCGGTGTGGGATGCGTTGCCGTCCAGCTCGCGAAACAAATCGGCGCAACCGTGATCGGACTCGCCGGCGACTCCGGCCATGAGTGGCTTGAACAGCATGGTATCATCCCGGTCGCCTATGGAGAAGGTATAGCCGACAAAATCCGTTCTGCCGCCAACAATCAACCGATCGACGCCTTTATAGATACGCATGGAGAAGGCTATGTCGACCTGGCCATTGAGTTGGGCGTAACACCCGATCGTATCGACACGATCATCGACTTCGAAGCGGCAAAGAAACATGGCGTAAAGACAGCAGGAAATTCAGAAGGAGCAAAAGCCAAAGTGCTCTCCGAACTGGCTGAAATGATCGCAACCGGAAAATTGGAGATCCCCATTGCGAACGTCTATCATCTCGACGAAGTAAAAGCGGCTTACCGCGAACTGGAACAACATCATACACACGGAAAGATCGTATTGGTACCATAAGGCAATAGCCCGGTCCAGGACCGGGCTATTGCCTCCCGGCAAGTGAACTTTGCCGGGCACAACGGGAAAAGAGGCTGCCGACGTTTATTTTGCGGCAGCCTCTTTGTCACCAACCGTGGTGGTAATAATGCGGGTGACCATAATAGTGCTCGCAATAACATCCTGTTAGCATACTTGCGCAAAAAAGGACGACGAGGGCGATAAAGAGATGTTTCTTTTTCATATCAGCAGATTTTAAGTTGTTGTATATAGGAAGGAAAAAGATCGCCCGCGTTTATTAAGGGTTCGTTAAATGCAAAGGGTCCCGCATCTGCGGAACCCTTCCCGGCAAAGCATGCTTTGCCGGGCATAATCAGAAAGAGGCTGTCTACTTAATGATTGAGACAGCCTCTTTGATGAGGTGCTTCCAAAAGCGGCCAGCTATTTTTATTCTGTTTATTGCACCGGCGGGATCACCTGCATCAAGGCAGGAATGCTGCTGGCATCGTAACAGGAGACCGCAACGCCATCGGCGGGTGTCGTCTTATAATTCTTTCCGGTAAGCCCCGTCGTTTTGTTCCGGTTGCCATAGCCGGTATTGATATTCGTTCTGAGCCAGGGCAGGAACTCTGTACGATTGCAGTCCTGTATCAGCCTGATCATATACTGCGCAAGAATGGCGTTATATACCCCTTGTTCTTCCCCGCCTTCATAAGGCAGGATACCATTGGCATCACACATTTTAGTCTTTGTATAATTGGCGGCAGCCACCGCGTCATTGAGATAGGTAGAGTCTCCAGTCCCTTTGAACAGCATCACCGCAGCCCCGATGCAACTCGCCTGGTTATAGGTGTGCGTCGTCCAGTCTGCCGCATTATTGCCGACCTTGTTATCAGCCACCTTCCCGTTGTTGACATCGAACAGATTATTCCTTGCCCAATTATAAACGGTCTTTGCCTTCTGCAGATAATAGTCATCGCTGGTGATCGCATAAAGCGTCATAGCGCCGATCACGGTAGGATAATTGATACAGGCCGTCTTTCCCGGCTGGGTCCATGCCCATTCCATCCCGCCTGTCGACGCGTCAAAGGAACCTGTGCGTCCTAAAGCAGAATCGCCATTCATCTCGAAGGCAAACCCAGCCTTGGCGTGATTCAGCATATCGACGTTGCCGGTCACCTGGTAGCCGCGGGCCAAAGCGATGATCCACCACATCATGTCATCCCAGATAAACCACTGCGCCTGGTTGGTCCAGTCGTATCCTGCATATTGCTGGCCACCTCCCTGGTAGATATCGTTGACCAGCTGCAGGTACCTGGAGTCGTTGGTCCTCTTGTAGGCATTCATAGCCATATCCCAGTAGATGGCCTGGGTCCAGATCGCTCCTATTCCCGTCTTGTCGGATGCCCGGTAATAGAGCTTTGTCGTCGGGTTATAGAGGTAAGTATTAAAGGCATTGTAAGCGGCCGTTGCATTGTTCGACGTGTACGACACGGAATTCGTATTCGTCGTATCTCCTCCTGTGGCAGGAGAAGCATTGTTGCTTTTTCCACAGGAAGACAGCGACCCCAGGATCATCAAGGCAAGCGCCATCGGTTTGACAAATGTGTGTTTCATATTGCTCATTTAGTTGACTACTATCTTACGGATCGTATTGTTGCCCATATCCAGGACAAAAAGGTTTCCGGTCTTATCTACCGTAATACCGGTTGGTTGATTGAAGCGGGCATCCCCGCCCAGCCCATCAATATTGCCGGTGGCATTGCCCACACCGGCGATCGTGATCACATTCCAGTTATCAGGGGTGATCATGCGGACGCAGTTGCTGGGGTCTCCGCCGCCCTGGCCGCTATTATAGAGAACGCCCTTGCTGTCGATACATAGGCCCCAGGGACGTCCAAAGGTGGCGGCTAATCCTACCCCATCGTCTGAACCTTCGACATGGCTGGAGCCGGCAAGCACGGTTCCTCCATCAAAAGAATCTGCCGATGAGTTATAGGTGTATTTATAGATCTGCTCATCATCATAATGACTGGCATAGAGGTTCCCCTGGGGATCGATCGTCATCGTACAAGGCAGGTCATGCGTAATGACTTGCGTAACCGCCCCGCCCTTCAGAGTGTAGATGCCAGAGCCATAAAAATCGGACCAGTAGACATGGCCGTTGTTGGGATTGACAACCACCGATGTCAATTCGTTACCGCCATTGCCGCCGGTATAGCGGGCATACGTCGAAACCGCGCCCTGCGGCGAAATGATCCGGATATTATGTCCATTTCGTTCAGACACATACACATTGCCGGTAGCCACATCATACCAGGTTGCGCAGGGATTATTGAACTCTGCAGACGTCGCATCGCCATCAACATATCCATTGATCCCGTTGCCGGCAATCGTGCTCACCGTTCCGTCAGGAGCTACTTTCCGGATCCGTTGGTTACCGCCGTCAGCAACATAGAGATTTCCTGCCGTATCCAGGCTAAGCTGGCCCCGAACGCCATTGAAGTTGAAGGCTGCATTCGTACCTACCCCATCGGAATAGCCGGACGAGCCGGTTCCTGCCAGGGTAGACACGTGATAGGAGTATTGATAGTTAAAGGTATCGACACTCGTTCCTTTTCCATTCTGGATGGTTACCACGACCGGACCGGAACCCGTCTTCTCCGTGATCGCGGCCATGATCTCCGTGCTGTTCGCACCGGCGACATGCAGCGCGATACCGTTGATAGAGACCTTTATCTTAGTCGTGTCGGAAGTAAAATTGCTCCCCTTGATCAGGATCTCGGTTCCCAATGGACCGGCAGCGGGCGAGAAGCTGTTTACCTTGATCGGCTGCGATGCATTATAGGCGGAATCATTGCTTTTTTTACAGCTGACCAGCCCGCCAAGGCCAATCGCTGTCGTCAGGAATACAAAGTTTCTTATAGTAGCAAACATATCTTAGTATTTTTTATTGTCGTTTACCAACCGGTATTTTGAACCAGCTGCTTATCGTTGTTGACGTCATTGGATGGCAGGGGGAAGAAATAGTGCTGCTTCTTGAAAACACGGTTTTCAAACACTACCACATTCAGGAAGCCCGGCAGATCGGAATCGATATTGAGACCATACATCGGACCATTGTCGGTCTGCTCGGCAATCTTCCAGCGGCGTACATCAAAGAAACGATTGTTCTCGAACGCCAGCTCCACCCTTCTTTCCTTTATCAACGCGGTACGCATATCAGCCTGGCTTGCAGGAGCCGGTATCTGATCGGAACCGGAACCATATTCAGGGACACCTGCCCGGTCGCGGATAAGATTCAGGTATTTTAAAATATCGGGATTGGTAGGATCGGACTCGTTCAGACACTCGCAATAGTTCAGGTAAACCTCGGCCAGACGGATCAGGGCAAGGGTACGGTTGTTGACATTCCACGCGCCGAAGCCCATAGCCTTGCGTGCGACATAACCTGTTCTTGAATAGTCATTGGAGGTCTGTGAATGTCCTGAGTTGCCGTGATAGGTGAAATCGGTGATGATCTCGCCGTTCTGTGTATCCAACCA
>JAATGQ010000207.1 GCA_015654595.1 Chitinophagales bacterium
GAGAAAGATCACTTGCCTGCCACGCTTTTATATGTTCGAACATTCTCTCCCGGATAAGCTCGTCTTTTGCCATAATTCTTTTAAAGCAAAATTATTATCGGATGCTAATCCATACAATAGGTAGTTCACCGGAGGCTTACGCAATGGTGATATGGATATGCCGGACTTTAAGCCGAATGACCAAAAGACAAAGTCTTTTTTACATCGCCTCGAATACGGGGCAAATTTCCAGACATCACGAAACGGGTATTATTTCCCTACGGTAACTGATCTCGGGTTATCACTCGGGTATAAGTTGTCTGCTTCTAATGTAATTGGAGTGGGGGCTTCTTATAAGATCGGGTGGGGGAATGGGATCCAGCATATTGCTTTGTCTAGCCAGGGCGTTGGGCTTCGATCCTTCCTGGAAATCAAGTTGAAAAAGACATTCTCCGCAACGGGCGGGTTTGAAATGAACTATACGACGCCTTTTACTTCATACAGGGAATTGCAGGCTTTGCAATACTGGACGAAGAGCGGCTTGATTGGAATTGAGAAGACGGTGTCGATGAAGAACCGGGTCTTTAAAAAGACAAAGCTGCAGTTGTTGTGGGATTTTCTGAGTTATCAGAATGTGCCCAAGACGCAACCACTTTTGTTTAGAGTAGGTTATACGTTTTAAATGATTTTTGGAAACTTTTTATTTGTATTTTATGAGATTGGGTGTTGTTCTGTTAGTCTGTTTAGGATTCTCTGTATCTCTGTTTGCGCAGCAAACCGGTATAGTTAATTCTACATTTGAAAATGTTGTTCCTCCGTCTCCTTCTGCTGCGGCGATCACGAAATTTGGCAGTATCCCCGTTGGTTATTCAACGGGGATACCGCAGGTTTCAGTGCCGGTATATACGTATTCAAATAAGGCGCTTGGGCTGACGCTGCCTGTTTCGTTGGAATACCATGCGGGTGGTGTCCGGTCAAATGAAATAGCTTCGGATGTAGGCCTCGGCTGGGTGTTGAATGCAGGCGGGGTAATTACCCGAGTGGTTCGCGGCATCCCGGATGAAACAAATCCTTCCGGTTTTCTACACTATGGACCTTTGCCAAATACGGAGTTGAATGCCAATTATCCTGGTGATTATACAGATAGACCCAGTGTATTGATCAATTCGGGGCAACTTGACGGGCAATGTGATATTTTCTCTTTCAATTTTAATGGACATGCAGGTCAGTTTGTTCTTGGGAAGAACAATGATATTCTGATCATGCCGCAGTCTAAGATAAGAATTCAATATACGGTGGATAATTCATGGTGGACTGGTGCAATCACGGGTTTTAATATCACTGATGAAAAGGGGTATAAATATTATTTTAATGACAAGGAGACCACTTTTCTGACAGGCAGTGTTTATTATAACACGTATTATTCTGCCTGGTATTTGTCAAAGATCGTCACGCCTATGTCCATGGACAGTATTGTATTTGCTTACGACTCTGTCCTGATCCATCAAACCGTTGGAGCGGTTGAAACAAGGGTGTATGGAGTGACGCCCCCGACATATGATCCAGACGCAGTCAGTCAATTTTACGGGGAAAGTGGATACGGTTACGACGCAATATAATTTTACGGGGAAGGAATTGCGGGTATTGTCGGATCAGTGGAAGGGCGGAAATGTGGTTCAGGGGCATTTGACCCTTTTGAAAATGGATTATGACGCGAATTCAAGGTTGCGACATACGTGGCAAAATCTAGGTAATGCATCTGGTGATCAGCTGCTTGATTCTATACAATATGATGAACTAGGTCGGTTGCAGGCTAAATACCTGGGGACGGGATTGGATAGTTTGATTTATGATTACAATATCCGGGGATGGCTAACCGGCATCAATAAGATGTATGCGGCAGGGGCGACAAAGCATTATTTTGGGATGGAGCTGGGATATGATAATAGCAACTCCGCTGTCGGAATGGGCGCTAATTTTCCCTGGCATACCTACAATGGAAATATAGGTGGCGTTATATGGAAGAGTGCCGGAGATGGGGTTTTGCGGAAGTATTTTTATTATGATGATGCGAACCGGATGACTTATGCTGCATTGGTGGATAATAAAACGCCAGGGACATGGTCACCGACAATGGGCTTTAGCGAGGGGGTAACCTATGATGCTAATGGCAATATTTCCGCGCTGGAAAATGCTGGCTACAAGTTCGGGGCGCCCAATAGTTTAATTGATAATTTGACTTATACGTATCAGCCAAATAGTAATAAGCTGTCACAGGTAGTTGACGCGGCGAATGATACAGCTTCTACCTTGGGTGATTTTCACTATAAGGGATCAAAACAGGCCTACGATTATCGTTATGACGGAAATGGCAACCTGGCTATCGATAATAACAAGAAGATAGACTCGATTGGGTATAATTATCTGAATTTACCTCAGCGGGTACATATGAAAGGTGAGGGGAATATCATATATACCTATGACGCATCGGGGAATAAGCTGCAAAAACAAACAATAGACAGCACCTCTGGTTTGGCAACGACGACCTTATACCTGGATGGCTTCCAGTATCAGCGGCGTTCGCCAATTTCAAATGTTTCGGCAGGAACTGATACGCTTCAGTTTGTTGGACATGAAGAAGGACGGGCAAGATGGGCTTTTCATAAATACCTGAATGGTGACTCTGCCTACAAATGGGAGTATGACTTTTATGAAAGGGATCATTTGGGCAATACGCGGGTGTTGCTGACACAAGATAAAGACACAGCGCAGTATATGGCGACGATGGAGGCGGCGTATCGGGTAAAAGAAAGGGCATTATTCTATAATATAGACTCGACGAGTTATGCCGCTTCTTTGGTTCCCGGCGGGTATCCTACGGATGCTACGACGTCACCAAATGACTCTGTGGCCCGTGTGAATGGGAATGGGCATAAGATGGGACCTGCAATCCTTCTCAAGGTAATGACCGGAGACTCTGTATCGTTTGGGGTAAAATCGTTTTACCGTAGTGGCGGAGTAGTGGGTGCGCCGCAGAGTTCGCTGCCCAGTGTTCTGGCTTCCCTTGCTCAAGGATTGGTGTCTGTGACGGCTGGGACCAAGGCTGGTATTACGGATTTGAATAATACCTCGGGTAGCCCGGTTTATGCGGCCTTGAATAACTTTTTGCCGACGAGTGATACGGGGACGACTAATCGACCTGAGGCCTATCTGAACTGGATGTTGCTGGACAATCAATTTGGCTATGTTGGTGATAATCAGCAGAGTGGAGCGGTTCCTGTGGGGAGCCCGGATCTTTTGAATCCGTTGGCACACGCAGTAGGGATAAAGCACAGCGGATATCTATATATTTGGGTGAGCAACGAGACCCCGAATTGGGATGTGTTCTTTGATAATCTTGCGGTGGAGACTTTTAGCGGGCCGATGCTGGAGGAGAATCATTATTATCCGGGCGGGCTGACAATGGCAGCGATTTCTGATAAGGCGATTAAGACCCAATATGCGGAGAATAAATTCCGTTATATTGGTAAGGAGTTGCAGAATAAGGAGTTTAATGATGGGAATGGGTTGGAGGAATATGATTACGGGGCGCGGATGCAGGATCCGCAATTGGGGGTCTGGCATAATGTTGATCCTTTGGCAGAGAAATCTCGAAGATGGTCGCCCTATAGTTATGCTTTGGATAACCCCATGAGATTTATTGATCCTGATGGAATAGCGCCAGAGGATTTTGTAAGAGACAAGAATGGTAACATAAGATGGGATGATAACGCGAACTCTCAAGCTACAACAAAGACTGAAGAGACGTATTTAGGTAAGACTTTGACGTTTAATTTTAATAGTTATATTAATGGAAAGACATGGGATGGACCCACATTATTCGGACTGGTAGATCCATCTGGAAATAAACTAACAAGCAATATCACATTGCAAGCCAGTGAGAATGATAAAGGACAATTAACGGGTATTTCTGCAAATAGTGAAATTAAAGTTGGGCACACTCCATTTGGTATGGCAAAAGACTATTATCCGGGTGAAGGTGGAAGTAATAATATTTTTGTTGCTAGCAGTATGAAATCACAGGACGGAGCGTTAAGTTCATATAATATGACTTATGAACAGCACGCAAGTGTTTCAACGGCAGAGGAATATTCATTAAATGCAATCGGCTTTAAAATTGTGGATGTTGCTCAGAAATTGAATGTTAATTATGAAAACAAAACCGGGAATTTGTCAGTGTCGGCATATACTGATGTTTATCCTTCTGCTACCCTTAAATTAAATGGAAGCCCAATAATGCAATATAATCAACCTTCTTTTATAGAAACCCACGTAGCTCCAATTATAGGGTATAGTTCCGCAAGCTCTGGGTCGCAGCCTATTCACGATTTTTCATACTATCCATCTAAATTTTACAAGCGTTACTAAAATGAAGCGAGGAATACAAATAGCCATAATTATCTTAGGGGTTGCTTCTTCAATATACGGCATATCCAAACTTTCGACAGAAACCGCAACTATGATACTGCCAGGTTGGTTGATTGTAGCTGCCATTTCTTTGATTGTGTTTATGGCGTCAATCGGAATAGGAATATTGGCAAAGCGAATGATGAAATCCAATTGGTATTTACTGACTTTTGTATCAATTATCATAACAATCCTTGTTGGGATATATTCGGTCATTGAATATAAACCGACGTTAAGGGTTTTTATTTTACCGGACTATTCAGGAGAAGTCAAGTTGTTCGTTTCAAAGGATGGTTTAGAAGCAATTGATATTAAAGTAAATCAATTCGGTATAGGCTATATTACTAAGAAAGATTTTGATAATGGCTTTTATCCAAAAATAATGAAGGGACAAAATGACATAAGCAAGGATGTTAACGAATACAGTAAAGGGGCTGTGTTGAATGACCTGTCAAATATTTATTCTTTTAAATATTTATCGTTCTTCGTGCCGGGCACCTCAAAAGACTCAATCTTTAATATAAACGATCTATTAAAGGTTGGAGCTGTCGATACAACTCGATTGGCATTTAAATAAAAGTCTTAGTTTCTCTCTCGCTTTAATAGGATTAAAAGTGAGAGACGAGATAAGTCGGAGTTAATTTCATTCTATTAACCGGTACTATGTTGCATGAACTGTTGCTTATTTATGGGAGTAATAAAGGATGTTGGGGCCTGATTGGTGATAGTATAATTGGGCGGTAAGGATTGACTGTTTAATCTTTTCGTCACTTATATTCAGGTATTTTATAAGCTGGTCTACAGGAATACGCAGAATAGAGGGATGTTTTTTAATCAGTTGGGCGATAAGCCTGGGTCGGTTACCCATTTTTTGAAACTCAATACCATATTGAGCGGAGAATTTTCTTCGATAATCAATGTCCCACAGCAGGAGCTCCAAGGTACCTTGGTTTTCCATTCCATTCAAGGTGTCTGGACATCTGCAGCAAAATGTGGTCGGTTCTGCAGCGACTGGTATAATGCTATTGGGTTTATTTTCGGGCCATTGTTTCAGATATATAAAAGAATGCCCTTCGAAGAGGAAATTGACAGGAACCGAGGTGCCGTCGTGGTCAAGCCTTTGTTCGGCTATCAGGCCTTTTTCAACAAAAAACCAACTGTCGAATGGTGTGTTTTCTGGCAGGGACATGCCAGGGGAGAGTTCAAGGACTTTCAGTCTGGAAGTAACTTCGGTGATGAGTTCTTTGGGAAATCTTTTCATGTGTCTGAGGTATCTGGTAAGTCGTTGCATAGATTCGAGTTTTTAGTAATGTTTTGATCTGCCTCTCGAAAATAGGGGCGAAATGGGGTGCAAAAAATCGACTTTTGTCAATTTCTTAGATAGGTAGGGGCGTTAGGTGCGTGTGCGTTGCGGATAATGGCTTTTTGCTGCCTGTGGCGGACGGGATGTCTGACTATGAGTGATTGGGTTGGCTGCCTGGCGGAGGAAGAGGATGTTTATTTTTGCAGTACGTAACCTGCCATGTAGGCGAGGCAGATGATTCCCAGGGTATAAATGGTGATCAGATAAATTGTGCCAAGAATCCGCTGGAAGTTGATGTTTTCGATCTTCAGAGTGAGCCGGAAGAAGATAGTGCTGGTATAAACGAAGGAATACCAGAAGCGGCGGAAAGGATTTCGGATGCCGCTGCTGGGTGGGATCATAGACATGGGATAGATGTTTTCGTTCAGGTAATCGAGCGCTTTGTAGTTGATGCTTGTAAACAGGGCCAGGAAAATGAATGTCCAAAAAAAGATAAGACCTTTTTTGTAACCGAACCGGTTCCAGTAGTAAGGAATACAGGGCAGAAAGGCAGCCCAGCTGTTTTGCCAGTTGAGCTGCTGGTAGTCGATGTCGCAAAGTTCATAGCTCAGGGTCTGGCCATTGGTCTTGAAATTAGCCAGGAGCTGTTCAAAGACGTTTTCTTTGTTTTCTAGTGTGAACCTGTAGGTCTGGTTCTCCAGTGTAAGACTATCGATCAGGCAGGCTTTAAAATGTATATAGTCCAGTTTAAGGTGTGAGAGATCTGTGTTGTAAAGGATCAGATTGGTTGGGTTTTCTTTATCATTAAAATTGGCGTCAATCAAATCTATTTCCCCTTTCAGATGTGGCATGTTGTTAAAAAACATGCTATCGGGCAAGATTGCTGCATTAAAGGCAAGATTGGCAGAATCTGTTGTTTTTGCACCGGTAAAAAAGACGGGCTGCAAAAAAACGGATTGGGAAAAGTCTACGTCACTGAAGAATGTGCATTTATTAAAGTAGGCGTTGCTCATGAATACTACGCCTGATATATGAATCTTGTTGTAAAATGCTGAACGGCTAAAGACGGCCGTGCCTAAGAAGTTGCACCCGTCGAAATAGGTGTTGTACTGAAAGTCGGAAAGTACAAAAAATGCGTTGTCGATAAAGTTGGTTTGTACAAAGGCTACTCTTTTTTTAAAAGTGGAATAATTAAGATCGGTTCGCCTGAAAAAGGTGTTATTAAAGAGGGCAATCTCACCATTAAAAGTGGCGCCATTGAAATCTATAGCTTCCTTGAATTTGATATTACTTGCATAGATGTTGTCTTCAAAGATATGATTTGGGGGACTATGGTACTCTCCGTTAAACGATGGAAGGCCGTTGTAGACGACAGGGTACTGCGAATAGGCAAGGGGTTGAATAAAAATGAGCAATATGAACAGGACGGATATTCTTTTGTGCATTTCGAGGATATTGTGGGCGGGATGGATTTATGAAACGAGGTAAAAGTTGCTCTCTTCTTGCTTTGGAAATACCTGCATAAACGAGTTACTCTTGCGGGCCTTGTTGATTTGCCGAAGTGGGCGCCCCATCGGCTTTCTTTTGGGTGCCAAAATAGAAACCGACTACGACCAGCGCTAGATCTTTTAATGGATCGATTGCGCCTTCACTCATGGCGACAAGCGAAAAACCACTGACGACAATGAGGGCGATGATGGTCTGGATATTCCATTGGAACGGAATCTTGTTCCCAAGGATGGTTATACCCAACCTTTTCAGTATCCAATCTACGATCGCCAGTATCAATACCAGTTGCACCAATGGTTTTGCAAATCGCCAGACTTCTGATAGTAAGACGGTATAATCTCTATATAAATTCTCTGCTTTATTCTGGTATTCGGTCGGGCCGAAAAAGCGCAGGTATTCTATAAAACAATAAAGAACTAAGAGGATAAAGGATACTAGTAAAAAGGCATTTATTATCAGGCGAAACGGATTTTTCAGGGAAGTAAGGTTTTCGGACATAAAGCGTACAATTTTAAGGCGACAAGATAGGGCTATCGGCAACGCGGGACAACCGTTAAAACACCCAATTTTTGCATTGTATAACGGTAAGAAATCTGGCCGTGGAGATGAGTCTACGGTTTCGGTGGACGTTGACGGCCGGCGGTGCGGTGTTTGGTAACGATCAGGCGGGCGAGATGGGGAGTGCGCAGCATTTCGGTAAGACGGTCATCCACAAGCTGGCGAGATTCCTGCCTGATGCGCAGGAAGTTGGCATCGAGATCGGAGGGAGAAACTGGAGCGACGATGGGAATGGGATCCTGGTCGTTCTGTTCGGCTTCGAGGTCAGCGTCTGCTAATTTGAATTTTCCATGGAAGGCCTTGAACTCAATGGGATGATCGGGTGTGTCAGCCATAAAGCCGACGAATTCACCGGAAGACAGACTGGCGACCCTGCTGGGTGGGACAGCTGATTCTAATTGCTGGCTGTCGGTTGTGGAGCTGTCTTTTTTTCCTGTATTGACGGATTGTTTTTGCTGCAGGATCTTTCCAAATCTCTCTGATACGAAACGGGCGGATTCGCCAAAACCCTGGCCGCTGATCAGGTTGGCCGGTAGGTTGAAAAGTGCGTCTGCGTGTCGATCTCCATATTCTTTTCTCAGCTGGCTGAGGTCCTGTATGCCTAGAATAAGCCCTACATTGTTGGAGCGGGCGGTTGCAAGAGCGGTATCCATTCCGTTGGCGGTAAGGCTGGCGAACTCGTCACAGATCACCTCGCAGGGGAGACCGCCTTTCTGGTTGACTTCTTTTAATAATTGGGCTACAAAGAGGCTGATGATAGGGCTATAGACGAGTTGTTTTTTAGGATTGGAGCCTATGGTGATGATTTTGGGAGCGGAAGGATTGTTGATGTCCAGTGTAAAGTCGTTGCCGGAAAGGAGATAGTATAGTTTTGGAGATGCCAGCGCCGCCAGGGGAATACGGGGGCTATCGATCTGGCCCTGTAACTGCTCCATACTGCCATGCTCAAAGGCATCGGCAAAGCTGTTGACCAAGGTTTCTGTTTTGGGATAGGACCGAAGGATGGACAGGAGTTTTGGAAGCTCTGTTTGCAGGAGCTCGATCAGGTGTGGAAGGGTGCAGTATCGGCCCCCCTGATACTCTTTTAGAAACCAGATGTTGGCAGTAAAGAAGTTGACGGCAGATTCGACAAAGAAGTTCCCCTGCAGGCTCACCCATTGCCGGTTTAGCCCATATAAGATAGCGCGGGCGCATTCTGCGGCATCCGTCAGGTCTTCCAGCCGGGTGGGATAAAGCAGGTTACAGCGATGACTACGGGATAGGTCATCGAAGTTAAAGGAATAGAAGGTGGGCTCGACCGGAAAGCGGTGTTTGTTCTTTTGCAGCAGATAGTAAGCCAGACGGGTGAGCTCGTCGTACTTGAGATCAAACAGGAATAAGGGCATTGCCTGTTGGAGACTTTGGCGGATTGCCGGGCGGATCACGCACCGGGTTTTTCCGGAGCCGGCTGTGCCGATCACGAGCAGGCCGCGACGGGGATTGACAATGGAAATAAAGGAAGATCGGGTTTGATTACGGAATCGGTATTCGGCCTGAAATTGAAAGGAGTAAGGGGCCTGTATGGGGCTTTCCTGTTGGGGGAAACTCTCGTTGTACTGGTTAAAGATCTGTTTGGAAAGGTATACGGCTATTTGGCTGGCTATGCTGCGTGCGACATAATATAGTGATGATAAGCCGGTTCCGGTTACGAGGATATAAGCTGTTGCAAGGATGGAGGGAGGGGTGGTCAGGTAGAGCAGGGCGCTGCTGCCCAGATAAAGAAGCAATCCAGTTAGGGTATAGATGATCTGCTTTTTTCGGGGTAAGGATCTTGCGGAGGAAGACGGGCCGATGAGTGTCAGGATGAGGCTTGCCAGGGCCAGCAATTTAATGAAGGCGGAATGCTGCATCAAAGGAGAACGATATAGGTTGATGACCAGCCGGTCAATCAAGGGATAGGTCAATTGCCATTGCTGAAATGCGCTGTAGCATTGATAGTAGAAGTGTACACTGAGCAGGATGATGGCCATGACGCCGGCCATAAGTCGGAGCTGTCGATAGTAACTGTTATTGGACGATTGCATGTGTTTATCTTTTTTGTCTTTGTCGTAAAATCAGTCTGTTTTCTTCTGTCGGTTGTTTTTTGACGAGTTGTGATAAAGGGAGGAGCGATTTTGTTTTTAGGTGACGGGTCAGCTCTTCGGTGATTTGATTCAAGAGGCGTGGGGATATGCGGGATAGGAGTTTTTCTGCTGTATAGTGGTCGCCGAGACCGGCTTGGGAGAAAACGGTTTTGAGCTGGTTGTCCACATAAATAAAGGATGGAGGTGAACCTGGATTTTGATTGTTGAGACAAACGGCAATATCCTGTCGGCGCATTGCTGTATGGAAGCCACCCAAACTGACGGGGCTTTGGTGCAATACCCAATCGATGCGGGATTGTATACGGGATAGCTCTTGCTGCAGGACTGGTTTGTCGGCTTCTATCTTTTGATGGAGACGGGCAAGGGTTGGTTTGAAGGGAAAGGAGGAGGCTTTTATTCCTCTATTTTTTTTGTTGCCGTTGTCGTCGAGAACGCGATAGATAAGACCGCCTTTTTCGTGCATTTTACTACCGGGGTTGCCGCGATCGGCGAAGAGGTTGTATTGGCGGAGCAGGGCATTATAGGCGTCGAAACTATCGAACCGGTATTCGCGGTTTATGGTCTCGAGGATGGTATGCATCGCTGCCCGGGTTTGCCGGGAGTCGCCGGGTACTATTTTCTGAAGGTCTTCCGCCCGGACAATTTTGGGTTGATAGGTTAGTGTATTTGCTTTAACGAGCTTGTATTCCAGCTCGATCTGTTGTCGGGCTGCTTCTGATCGGGAGCGCCCGATATTATGGGTGGGAATCCTTGACCCATCGCTACGGATGATATTGGTGACGAGGTGCAGATGGGTATTATTGGTATCGTGATGCTGATAGACCAGGCAGGGTTGTTGGCTAAGCCCGATTGCTTTGAGATAGTCGTTGGCAATGTTAACCAGGGTTTCCCGCGACGGGTGTTCGGAGGGATCGAAGCTGAGGGTAATGTGTAACATATTGACGGATGTCCGATGGTTGAGCTCATTGAGCCGCTGGAAGGTCTGGGTTTTTTCCTGATCGGTTATGCGGTCGGGATGGGGGTTGAGAAAGCCATTGGCATGGATGAGTTGGGCCTGTTGTTGTGTCACTTTTTGCTCGTTGTAATCGAGGATGGACGAGAGCTTCTGGGTGGTGTTTATTCGTGCGACCATAGCTGATGGAGTTGATGGATTCGGTTGGAAATGGTTTCGATCTGTCGGAAGAGGATTGTCTTATCCTGTTGGTTTACCATCAGCCAATGCTGGAGATCGGTATGTTGCTGTATCTGGTTTAGCTGATGGACTGTCTGATTAAAGTAGCTGCCGATCGTGTTGAGTTCTTTTGTCAGCGCGACCATATCGGTGAGGAAATCGTCAAGACTTTGATTGCGGTAGGTGATGCTGACGGGCTGGGCGAGCAGTGTACGACGGATATAGTCGGACAGCTCGCGGCAGGTGGTCTGGGCGAAGCGTTTTTGAAGCTGGGCGTATTCGGTGTCGGAGAAGCGGGTGTTGACCCAGCGGGTACGACGTTGGCGTTCTTGTTTCATGTTATGCTATTTATGAGTGGACTTTGGGATTGCTTTTGATGGTTTGGGCTGGATTTTGACTGGGAGGTTGCCTTGGTCGTGTCACATCTGTACATCTTGCCAGGGAAGGGTGACACGGGTTGGAGGAGATGGACTAAGGCAATCCAGAAAAGGGGGAATAGGCGTTTCTTGCCGGGTTGGATGACTGCAAGCCAAAGTTACATACCCAGGGGTTCAGGCTCTTGTAGTGGCTGTAAAGTGGTCTGTGGTCGGTTGTTTGTGGATAGTGTTGTTTTATCTCGTACGTGAGATGGTCGCCATGTGGGCTATTGGTAAAGAAGCAATGGAGTCGGCTGTAGGGTTGGAGTTTGGGAAGAGTTTGTTTTAGGTGCTCCGGGTCGTTTAAGACGACCAGGTCGATGGCTTCTTCCTGTAGCGATGTAATGGAGAGAAAGGTAAGCAGGTCCCAGAACTGTTCGAATAGGCAGCAGTGGTCGGATCGGTTGAAAATCAGGGTAGGGCTGGAAGGACCGGATGAAATAATCTGTGTTTTGTTTTTAAGCTGATAGCCGCCCTCGGGGGTTGGAAAACCGATGGCGTAATAAGCTTTTTGCTGGATACTGTAGTGCACTTCGACGCTGTGTTTTCGTGCCACAGCCAGCTGGATATGGTTTTCCCAAAGCAGCTGGATCAGGTATTGGGATTGGATAGGACTGGTGGTTAGGATTTGAATATTGGATTGTGCTGAAAGGATTGGCTGGCTGTCTTCCGGTGACACGGTTGACAGCCAGGAGAGGGTTTCTTCTGCTGACCAGCCATACATGATCTGGCACCAGTCGGTAAGGCCGCCGGAGGCGCCACTACTGAAATCCTGCCAGCGGTTCTTCGGTCGATCGATCAGGAACGTTAGGGAATGATCCGGCTGGCCGGGCAGCATGGAGTTGTACCAGTTGTAGTGCTGGCTGATCTTCTGGGGATAAATCTTCCGGGCCTTCAGGAAATCGACGAGATCGATGTTGTTGATGTCTTCGAGTGTCATGGTAGTTGATTTTTTATGAAGGTAGAGGTGATCGGAAAGGCTTCCTATAGTCCTGCGTTTTCTGAAGGGGTGGTGTATTGTTTACGGGTATAGCTTTGTTGGAAATTGTTTTTATGGCAACGGTAAAGGATGTGGAGATGTATGAGGTGATCTTGTCTAGCCCGGGGATTGATGGCAGTGTGAAGCTGGATAACCGGATCACCTGCCGGACGATGTTGTTCCTGGCTGTTTGTGTGGATGCCGGGTTGAGCGATAGCGAAACGGGGCATCCACTAAGAAAGGCCTTTGGAGAAGAGGATAAGACGGCTATGCGGGAGTTTTTGGCGGAGGCATTGGGCAAAGCCCGGCTGAAGGAATTTTATGAGAAGCTGAAGGCTGTGTCGAAGATATAGGGTACGGAGAGGGAGCTAAGGTTCGGGATAGTAGGGCTCACGGGGTTCCTGGCAGGGTGGATAGAGGATCGGATCGGGCGGTGTCAGCAACCAGTCACAAGCGGATTGCGCTGCCGTAAACGGGCTTGCGATATTGGGGTAACGTCGCCTGATGCGCTGCCATTTCTGATAGCGGGGCGCCAGGTAGTCGATCTGGTTGGCGAGAGTGGCCTGGAGTATGCTGGCCTTTGCGCACAGGTAGATGGAGCCGATCTCGGCTACTACTTCTTCGTAGAGCTCGTAATGTCTGTAGCGGTGATACTGGCTGAGGCTTGGGCGAGCCAGCCGGCTGGTATGGCCGGTACTATGGATGATCTCGTGGAAGAGGGTCATGTAGCAGTCTTCTGTATTGCGGAACTGCTCGGGCATCGGCATGTAGATGCGATCGGTCAGGGGATTGTACCAGGCTTTGGTGTATTCTCCGAGGTGTAACAGGGGGACGTCGCGCATTTCTTTGAGGAGTGTTGTGCATGCGGGAAGAAGTCGTCTGTTGGCGGGGGATTCTTTTGCTCTGGAGTAGGGGATAACGGGAGATTCCCAGGGCTTGCGGTGATAGCTGATCTGTCGCTGGATCTGATTGTCGATATTGTCGTAAAAGGTTGTGAGTGTTTTCATATATGCTTGCGCTATTTGATTTCCGGTTGCGCTTCCGGTTTGTCGTTTCTGAAATCAATTATCAATCGATGGCAAGGTTTGAGACGGCCATCCGGCCAAAGAGGACGCGGAATAAATGGAGGAGGGGGGATGTTGCTGGCTTTGTTGTTTGGCTGGGAATTTTGATTTGATGAGGACCTGGACGATGCATTTATCCGAACTGCTTTGCGCCGGTGCACGGATCAAACCTTAAGTTTGAATGATAATTGATAGAGGGGGAGAAAGTCTTTTGTATTTTAGAGGTCTTTTAATAAATCAAAACTGCTGTCAATATGGATGATCTAACGTATTTGTTGCTCGAAAAGGGAATATTGTGGGATTGCTTCAATATTCCAACTTTTAAGGCTGTAATGTCTAATGATGCTGATTTTTTTGGATATAGTGAGGAGGATGTAGTTAATAAGTTTGGGGAGCTTGTAAAGCAAAATTCTTTGCAGCCGCAGAAAGGTGCTTCCTTTACTCATGACTATTATTTGACGGACAAAGGGAGGAATGCTTACAACCAGGAAAAGAAAAGGCGACAGGATAAGATTGCGGTCGAAGAATTGCAAAAGGCTGTTTCGAATTCTGTACTTAATGTGAATTCGTCTGTTATGAGTACCAATGAGTCGGTGCAACAGACTAATGTTTCAGTACAACAGACCAATGTTTCGGTGCAGGAAATTAACCGGGTTTCTTCTGCGAATTTTAAAGTTCAGAACAGGATAGCATTTTCTTCTATGCTGTTGGCAGGGGTTGCAATTCTGGTAACTTTGATACCTTATTTACAGGGGGCATTTGGTCATGCTGATAATGATAAATTAAAGCAATTACAAGAGACGAATACTAAACTGGAAGGACAAATCGGCACGCTTACCAGGATGTTGGATCGGCAGCTTAGAATGGATTCTGCTTTAATTAAAATAATACATGATTCTTCCGGGCGGAGGTAGAGGATAAGATTTCGGTTAGGGATAGGAGTATTCACCTAAAGGGTTTGAAGGCGTTTGGCACGAAATTTTCGGCTACCCGGACCTGTCCTTAACCTTTTTTATTTTATGGAAACGATTATCGAAGAACTGTTTGGGTTTTTGAATGCTATCCACCCTCAACCCCCTGCGCTGCTGGCGCGGTTAAAAGAAATTGTAGAGCATCGGTTTATCCCTAAGAAGGAATTTGTGCTTAAAGCGGGTGAGGTGAACAATAAGATCATGTTTATCCGAAGTGGGTTACTCTGGTGCTATTATGAAAAGGAGGGCAAGGAAGTGCCGACCTGGTTTATGAAGGAGCGGGATGTGGTGGTGTCGATTGATAGTTTCTATAAACAGGTAAAGTCTTATGAAAATATCCAGGCATGGGAGGATACGGAGGTGTTTTTAATTTATCATGATCAGCTGCAGGAACTCTATGACACCTACCCTGAATTTGACCGGGTTGGCAGGATCCTTACCACGAAGTATCTCATCGACTGGGCTGAGCAGCTGAGAAGCATCCGGATGTTGTCCTCGCAGGAACGGTATGATTATTTTCGTCAGAACAAGGGAGACCTGATGCAGCGGATTCCCCTCAAAATGATCGCTCCATTTTTGGACATCGATCCGTCAACGATCAGCCGGATCCGTAGTAAGTTGTAGTTTCTTGACTTTTGTCAGTTTTCTGCTTGGGCATAGCTTGTTATTTTTAAGGGAAGCGGGATGATAGTATCCGGCTAAGGTGGGTATGACCTTTTGGGGATGTGTTTGCCTTTAACCCTTAAATTATGATGTTATGTGCGCTGCTGCGCAAAAGCCAATTCGTGTTTTGGTGGCGGATGGACATGCGATTGTCCGTACGGGGATAAGGGTATTGCTGAAGGAGGCAAGGGTGTTTCGGCCGTTTGACGTTGATGAGGCGGAGTCGTCGGAAGAGGCTATTGCGCGGGTTGATCAAGTCGATTATAAGGCGGTGCTGGTAGACTTTTTTCTGCCTGGCCGTGGTGGTGTAAAGACGACGGAGGTAATAATGCACCGCCGGCCTGATCTGGCTGTGCTGGGTATCGGTTACCAGGAGGAGCGACGTCCTGTTGATCTGATGCTGGCTGCGGGGGCGAAGGGGTTTATCCTGGCCAATGTGGGGCCGGATACGTTGTTGGCGGCGATCAGGACGGTTATGGAAGGGAAGCGTTTTCTCAGCAATGAACTGGCTCAGAAGTTTCTGGAGGTCACGCCGGAGCCGATGCCGTCGGACGATCCTTTGGAGTTATTGACCAGCCGGGAGAAGGAGGTGTTTCGGGGGATAATGGGTGGTTTGACAAACGCGAAGATCGCTTCGAGACTGTATATTGGAAAGCGTACGGTGGACAAGCACCGGGAGCATATTATGGCGAAGCTGGGAGTCCGCAATGCGGTAGAACTGGTGCAGGTAGGAATGAAGGCGGGATGGCTGGGGAGGGTATGATCGGATGGCTATGTTGCAGAAATTGCTGAAAGGTTGTTTATAAAATAGGAAAGGCTGGTATCCACGCCAGCCTTTTACTCTGCTACTACCAGGTGTAGTATGAGTCATGCTGCGTCTTTTGTCTTTTTACTATGATGGGCAATGACTATAAGGTAGCACGCTTCGACAAGCCTTAAAAGCCGTTTGGTTGCTAATACAAGCTTTTCTCTTTCGGTGTGGCTGTTGTAATTGTCGGAGGTCAGAAGGTATTCTTGGTTGTGGGTGAAATATTCCCGAATCTCGCCAGGGAGATATTCGTCACAAACTTCTTCGAGGATAGCGATGGGGTCGGTGGTCTCTTCTTTTGTAAGGGACAGGAGCATCTGATTGATGCCTTGAGTTGGGAGAATGGGTTTCATATCTGGGAAATTTGATTAGGATATAAAGGTAAGAAATATCTACTTTTTAGATTTAAAAATCTACGTTAAACGTTGATTTTTGTTGTCCCCTTGTGTTGCTGGCCTCTAAGAAGTTGGAATTGATTTTATTACGCTATCTTGAAGCGTTCTTATGGATAAGTACCGTTATAATAATCTTGCGATTGTCCTTGAAGAAAAGGAAGTTTCCAATAAGGAATTGGCAGAAGGTGTCGGCGTCTCTGAAAACACGGTGTCCAGATGGCGTAATAATCTGATGCAACCTGGTATTCCTAAGTTGTTTCAGATCGCGGATTACCTGGAGGTGAATGTGAAGGATCTGCTTCGGGATAATGAAGGGGCGCCGAAGGGGTAGATGCAGCTATGGGTACTAAGGCTATTTTTCCCAGTGTATTTAAGCTGTCAATTTAATTTTTGTTTGGAGGTGTCTTCCAGCTTTTGCTGTAGCCATCGTAGATGCCGTCGCTCAACCCATATTCCTTGACATGGTGTAATTGAAATTTGCCTTCTGACAATATAGACTCTTTTACTACAGCCAGTTCTTCCCAATTGTCAGCCTCTGGCCCGGGAATTGGTACGGCCACAACTACTTCATATCCTGTCTGAGAGTCGACTAACTTCATGCTAATCAAAAAGCAATTAGCCGAAAGAGGAGCGGCTAATCTACAAACTCCCAATGGTATACCTCCCGGTGTCAACACTTCCGTGTCTTTGTCAATTCGTATAAAATCGGTGGATATGGGGTATTTTTCTTTCCCTGCCAAAATCGATCGGATACGGTTTCCTGTGTAGGAAAAAGCAAACTCATATCCCCAAAAACGAAGCAATACAGGTATGCTGCTTTTAAAAAGGCCTGGTCAACTTTTGCCTGTTCGACTCGTGGGATTGTGACATTTGCTGTCCAGGCTGCACCTTGTCGTACTCTTTCGTCCCATTCATCAAGCGGACGAATTTTGTCCTTCAGATTTCTTTTAAAGTCGATTAGCAACTCTCTATCACTATCAATCCGAAAGTATCCATTAAATCCTTTAGGATTTAAACCTTCGATATGGCTACGGATCGGTAGGACTGCGTCTGGTAGCCGCTTGTCAAAGCTCCATTCTGCCATTCGATCTTTCAAAATATTATCGAAGCTATAGCCTGCCTTATCGTTACAACTTTTGCAGACCAGTAGTGTTTCGTTTCCACCGACGCTTTTGGGCGGGTAATGATCTATTGAAAATTGATGTGTAAGTTCTATGCCAATTTTTGGAGAGCAGATTACCCCCGACTGCAAGCATAAAGGGCATAGGTA